>JAJZQG010000363.1 GCA_021847645.1 Myxococcales bacterium | reverse complement strand
GGCCGACAACGCGGGCCACGAGTGGGACTTCGTCTGCGCCATGCGCAATCTGCTCGAGCTCTTCCGAAGTGGACTCGGACTTGAGCAACCCGCGATGGCCGTCGCGTAACTCGCTCGGGTCGTGCCCTGTGCCCGGCTCTGAACTGGCGCGCCAGCCGTACGCGGCCGGGCGTTGCCACGCACGCCGCCTCCCCACACGCTCCCTCGGTCGCTTTCCCGGCCTTCGAGCCTCTGCGCCTCTGCGTTGACCTTTTCCCCGACACGCTCCTAGCCGCGGGCACCGTCTCCCGCGCTTCCAGCCAACATTGGCCGACACCGGACGCTCCCTCGGTCCGCCGATCGCGCGATCGGCTTGGAATCAAGGCGATCCGCGATGTGCTTCCAGCCAATATTGGCTGCTCGCCCCCCTCGGGGACGCGAGGGCGCGCGGCCGCTCGCCGCGCGCACGAAGTCACGGACAGGCAGGTGCGTCCTACCAGGCAGTGAGGCCGACGAAAAGCTCTGCTCGCGCGAAGAGCGGCGAGGAGCGCGTCAGCACCTCGCGTTGCCCCAGTTGTCGATAGGTGACGCGTTGGCGCACGATCGGCACGCCGCACCAACCCGCCAGTCCAGCCACCCAGCCGCCGCCGATGGCCACCGAACCCCGGGCTCCCGCCAGTCCCTCGAGCATCCAGCTTCGCGCCGTCTCCTCGATCTGGAAGTCAGAGCCCCGAGACAACATCTCACCTGTCTCGACGAGCCCCGCGAGGTCGGCACGCAGCCGGTGCCCTTCGGCTACACGCAAGCTGCCACCCGCGCCCAGCTCCCACGCCCACGCCGTCACGCCTCCCGCTTCATAGCCCGCGGTATGCGGAGCTGCCAGGCCGGCCTGGACCAGCGCACCCCATCCCGAGGCGTGAAGCCAGTCGACGCCGATGCGCGTCGCAAAGACGGTGCCCGGCAGGAGCCCCCGCTCCACGGCGCCCGACACACTCAATCGTTGCCGCCAAGCCAAGGCCGGTGCTGGAACCGGTATTGGCAACGGCGCTGGTGGTGTCGGCTTCGGTCCGCGCGCCGCCGGGGGCGCTGGCTGCGGTTCCGGCGCCGGCTTGGGCAGCTGCAACAGCACCTCTTTTCGGCGTGTGTCGATCATCAGCGACAACGCGATCGGCACTCCGTCGCGCAACGATCGGCAGCCAGGCTCTGCCGACCGCAGCTCCCGAATCCCCAGGCTCGTCCCGTCAGGGCGTCGCAGCTCGATGCGAGCTGTGCGGGTACCGTCCGCGTTACGTGTCAATTGGCCGTAGATGACGGCATCGGCGGGCGTCTTGCCAAATGCCGGTCGAGACAGGAGCGCGTCCACCGCGGCCTCGAGTGTTGCCGGTGTCAGACACGCCGGCTCGGAGAGGTCCTCCCAGTGCAATTCGACACGGATCGGCTGCGGCTCCGTGCCCTGCGCCGCAGCGGGTGGACACGCCTGGAAGAAGGCCCAGGCGCCGAGCGCGAACCCAGGAAACCGCAAGCCTCCTCGGAGCATCGTGGGGATCTACCCGCGCGCCGACGGGCTGGCAAGGCTTGATGTCCGGCCATCCCAAAACAACGAAGGCTACATCCCCGTAGAGCCGGCTACCCCCCTGCCGAAGCCGGAGTTGTCGAGCCCGTCGCCGACCGGCTTGGCGAGCGTTTGCTTGTTGGCGGTCGTCAGCCCCGCTGCGGTGCCGTAATAGACCGATATCCCCGCGGTGACCACGTCGTCGAAGCCGTCTCCGTTGATGTCGCCGGCCCCCAAGACGACCGGTGCGCCGGGCGAAATCTCCGAAGCGAAGGTCGGTTGGATGCCCGAGGCAGAGCCCAGGTGCACCTTGAGGAACGAGGTGCCCCACAAGATGTCGGAGTAGCCGTCACCGTTCAGGTCGCCACCGCCCGCGGTGCTCTGCAGCCAGGAAGCGGAGGCGCCCGGCCCGCTCCACACCTCGGCTGGCGCCGCGGCAACACCCGCCGGGCTACCATAGTAGACGTATCCGGGCACGCCGTTCGGGTCGTTCGTGTTTCCCCCCAGCGCGGTCGCCACGACATCCGCATAGCCGTCGCCGTTGACATCGCCGGCGCAGTCCACCCGGCGCAGGGAGGTCGGCCCGCCGCTGGGGCCCGCGCCGCCCTTGCTCCCCGGAGGCAACGCTACCGGAGTGGTGCTGATCCCCGTCGCGCTGCCCATGAACACCACGGTCGAGTCTCCGTTGACCACGGCGATATCTGCGTATCCATCGGCGTTGACGTCGCCGATGCCGCTCGCGTTCGTTCCGAAGAAGTTCGAGCCCGTCAGCTTGGTTGGATTCGAGGCCACGCCGGAGGCGGCGCCGTAATAGACATATACGGAGTTGCCAAAGTCGGCGCCCACGAGCACGTCGCCATATCCGTCGCCGTTGATGTCGCCTGCCGAGGACACGAAGTGGCCGAAGTAATCGCAGTCAGCCATGCACGATGGGGTGAAGGAGCCGCAATCGATGCTCGGGCAGGTGGCTCCGCAGGTCCCTACACCGGCGTTTGGACCTTTCAACGTGACGCCTGGCGTGGCTCCCAGCCCGCTCGGCCCACCGAAGTAGATCCATACTTCATCGGGAGAGTAGCCTGGATTGCCTCCTCCGCAATTGGGCAGTCCACCCGTCGTGCCGACAATGGCATCCGCATAGCCGTCGCCGTTCACGTCTCCCGCACTTGCCAGGACGGTGTTTGCGAAATATGCGGCGTCTGCTGGCGCGGTGATTGTCGTATTGGGAAGTGAAGGGAGCCCACCCGGCCCGCCATGATAGACATAGAGCCTGCCTTGGCCGACAGGGAGGGGCGGACCGTATCCGGCCGCCGCGCCGAGGATATCCGCATAACCGTCGCCGTTGACGTCGAACAACGTGCCCCACGAGGTGTCCGTGGCCGCACTCTTGCGAGGCACGACGAACTGCCACACCGTCTCGGAGCAGCCGGTCTTTCCGCCGGCCAGGCCTTCGAGCTTCCAGAACACCACGCCCGCCGCCAGCGGCGTCGAGGGCTTGGTGCTCGTTCCGGTGACATCCATGCTCGTGATGACCGACGTGCACGCGCGGTCGTGGCACAACGTCACGTGCGCACCCGTCACGCCGGCCGGAAGCTCCCAGCGCAGCGTCGGGCTCGACGTGGACACGCGTCCTGTCGAGGTGGGCGCGATCGGTCGGGGCGCGGGTACCGTCGTGTCGCAAGCTCCCGCATCGTCCGCGCCGCCCGCCCCCGCGCTGCCGCCGCTGCCTCCGGTGCCTCCGGCGCCGCCCGTGCCCGCGTCCGGCTGCTCGCACCCGTCGTCCACCTTGCCATTGCAGTCGTTGTCAATCCCGTCGCCGCAGAGCTCGGCCGTCGGGAGCACCGCCCCTTCACACGTCGACCACTGGCCATTGGCCCCGCAACTCTGCGTGCCTTGCTTGCAGGGCTGTGCGAGCCCCGCGGGACCGCCGCACGCGCGCGTCTGCCCCGGCTGCGTGCAGTCGCATCCCTCGTCCACCGCGCCGTCGCAGTTGTCGTCCAGCCCGTTGCATACCTCGGTGCCGGGCAGTGTCTCGCCCGTGCATTGCCCGCCCAACACGCCGAACTCGCCGGTCCCCAAGCACACTTGGGCCCCGTCCGCGCACACGCCCACGCCTCGCGTGGACGCCGGTCCGCTATAGCACGCAACGTGCTGTCCGGGTGTGCACGGACACCCCTCGTTGACCAACCCGTTACCGTTATTGTCTAGTCCGTTCCCGCAATTCGACTCGGGCGACGGATACGGCCCGCCGTCCGGCGAGTTGGTGTTCTGTCCTACCTCGGAGTCCGACGAGCAGCCGTACACGATGATCGCGGACATCAGGGCGGAAAGCGAGAGCAAGCCGATGGCATGTCGCATGGGGTTCCTCCATCGCGGCGATGGGCGCGCCGCTTGTGACTCCCTTGCTTGCGGGTCAACGGTCCGAATTATCACCCGTGGAGGCATCGCCAAATGCGGTTTCACGAATCTTGTTCCCGTACGCCGTGTTGGGGTGCTCCTTGAGGAAGTCGCGGGCGCCGTCCCGCGCTTCGTTCATCTGGCCCAGGCGCGCCCTTGCCTCGATGAGCAGGACCTCTCGCTCCTGACTGAGCATCCCCTCTGGATACAGCCGGGCGTGCTCTTGCAGCAGCCGGACCGACGCCGCCGGATCGCTCTGCAGAAGACGCCTGGCGCTCGCCAGCAGTTGGGCCTCCGTGGGCCGCGCCGCGGGCGCAGGGCTCGATGCCGCCGCCGAATCGACGGGAGCCGCGCTGTCCGACACCGCCGGCGACGCGACCGAATCGCTGGCAGCCACGGCTGCGGAATCGGCGCCGGCCGGGGGAGCGGGTGGCGGAACGGCCGAGGCTGCCAGGGTGCTGCCCGCGGCCTTCGGCCCAACGGTGGAATGCTCGTGGCGCCAGGCCGTCCATGAGCCGACTCCAACCGCCACGGCGGCGAGCGCGACGAGCAGGGTCTTGACCATTCCCCCGGACAGCGCCGCGGCTGGTCCGGCCCCCGGAGCCGTGGGGCCGGCAGGTCCCGGTCTGTGCTCACCCGACGGCCCCCCCGAGCTCGACGGCCCCAGCAGCGGTCCGAGCCCGGCCTTCACCCGCTCCGTCACGTCCGCGGGCGGCTGCGTGCCGCGCAGGGCGGCAATGGCTCGTCCCAGCTCTCCGACCTCGATCGGTTCCGCGTTGTCGGGATGGCCTCGCTGATCTTCAGCCATGTGCCACCTCCCCTCCCGCGTTCTCCCCGAACGCGGCCTGGATGCGCTGAAGCGCAGCCTTGTAGCGCGAATAGCCTGTCTGCAGCGGACACTCGAGCATGACCGCCACCTCGCTCATCGGCATCTGCTCCACCTGGTGCAGCAGAAAGACCGTTCGCTGGTCCTCCGGAAGCTGGGCCAGCACGCGCTCGAGCCGACGCAGCGCCTCGCGATCCTCCACGAGCTGCAATTGTGTCGTGAAGACCGTCTGCTCCGGGACCGAATCGCACGGCGTCTCGCGACGCACGTAGGCCCGTCGCCTGTGTGCGATCGCAACGTTCCGGCAGATGCCGGCGAGCCACGCGCGCATCGGCCGGGACGGGTCGAAGTCGCCCAGCCGCTTGTGCGCCACCAGGAACACCTCTTGCCCCAGATCCTCGACGTCGGCCGTGCGTACCCCGAAGTGCTGCAGCACGCGCCAGACGAATGGCCAGTGCTGGTCGAACACCTCTCGAAAGTCGGGGTGCCGTGGGATGAGCTCGACGGCGGTCATGGGTTCATCTGCCTGTTGCGCTCTCAGGGCGAATTTTCTGAAGCGTGTCGCGTCTTACGGATTGCGCTCGACATGGCGCGCTGTGTCACAGTCCAGAACGCGCGCGACACCCACGTCGCCCAGCATGCCGGCGGCGCGGGCCTCTCGCGCGTGGCCGATAGTGATTTCGAACGAGCTTCGGATTCCATCACCCATCGCGCAAGCCGATGCTACGCCAGCTCGGCGGCGTGAACAACGCCCGGATGGGGCTGGATGCAGAGCGATGGACAGACGGGCGCGTCCGCGCCGCGTGACGGCGCGTCCCTCGTTGCCGGTGGCGCCGAAATACCGGATGACGGTCTGGCCCCGTATTCCGGGCTGTACTTCTGCTCAGGCAGATCCATCCCTCTCCGGGGATCTTCTTCTCACTACTTCAGGGCTTGATCTAC
>JAJZQG010000093.1 GCA_021847645.1 Myxococcales bacterium | reverse complement strand
AGGTGGGCGGGCACGCGTGCGCAGCGCGGGAAGTGCGGGGAGCGCCGGCGGCCGTTCCCATCTTCCGCCGGGCCGAATTTGTTCTCCCCGACAGGCTCCTAGCGCTCGGCCTTGCTCGGCTCGGGCCTTGCCGCCAGCAGGGACGCCAGCTGGTTGATGAGGCTGCGCCGCGCCTGCTCGTAGGTCCGGGGGCCGATGTCGCCGCCGCGTCGCGCGCGCTCCAGCCCCTCGAGTTCCTCGAGCAGCGCCTTGCGCGAGGTCTCCCACTGCGCCTCCCGATCGTCACCGTCGCCGCGTTCGCGTCGCCTCAACGCCACGGCCACGCCCGAAACGACCGCCACAATCGTCAGCCCCAGCGCGTACCAGCGCGTGGGCGGCTTGGTCGGCAGCCCCGTGAGGTTCACCACCGCCTCCTCGATCTGGTCGCCTCCCACTGGCACGGCGGTCTCGGTGATCTTGAGGTTCCTCCCGTCGTTTCCCTCTTGGTTCTCAGGAGGGGGAAGGTTGTCGACGCGCAGCCCCATGCCGGGCGGAAACGCGCCGATCACCCGAAGCTGCCCCACCCGCGGAGGCAGCCCGAACTCGTAGCGTGCCGAGTCGGTGTCGGGGAACGGGAGCTGGTAACGGATGATCACCTGGGTCGTGCCGGGCGGTACGTAGCCCGACAGCGCCACGCCGCGACCCGTTGCCTCGGTGGCCTCCATCGAACCGTGCTCCTCGTCCTGCGAGAAGGCCTTGAATCCCGCAGGCAGATTCACCGTAAGTCCGGTGCAACGCCACGTCTCGTTTCCCACGTTCGCGAACCGGAACAGCTCCTCGACCTGGAACGCCGTCTCCTGCGGCTCCATGTACACGATCGCCTGAACCCCCACCGGCGGACCGTCGATGTTCTCCGTCGTCTGGTAGACGTTCATCTCCACGCGTTTCCCAGCACGCGGGTCGAGCTGGAACATGGGTACGTCGTAGGACACGCCTCCGTAGTCGAGCGACACGCTGTAGACCCACTCCGAGCCGATCGTCAGGCCGGTGAACTGCGCCCGTCCTTGGGCGTCGAGCGCGGCCCTGGCCGCGGTGGTGGTGGTCCCGGTCGCCACGGTCTGGTGACGGATCATGAGCGTGGCGGCGGCACCGACCGGGGGCTTGCCCGACGCCGCGCGCGCCAGAAGCGAGATCGTGCCCGCTGGCAACGAGGGATCGTCGACGGAAAAGGTGCGCCCGCGCACAGGCGCGCCCATGGCAGCGGGCGAGCCGCCCACTGGCGGATGGCCCGGAGGCAACTCCTGCGGCGCGGCCTCCTCGTCGCCCGTGTCGTTCTGCATGTTGTCGATGGGCGGGTGGCCCGGCGGCAGCTCGCCTTGGTCGTCAAGCTGTCCGGAGGGCGGCGTCGGTTCCGCGCCATCGGGAGCCGCTGGCATCGTCTGCGCTGCGGCGTCGCCCGCCGTTCCCAGCAGCACCAGCATCGCAAGCAGCGCCGTGGCGCGACGGGAACCGGTCATGGTGCCGGGATGCATCGCGGTACCGACGCCCGTGGACATGTGTCGGTGTCGTGCAGCCGGGCTCATGCCTCTTCGCTCCTTGCCGCCGACTCGTCCACGTCTCGGTCCTGCATCGCGCTGCCACACTTCTTGCAGAATCGCGCGTCGGTGTCGTTGTCGGTGCCACACGATGCACAGGTGCGGCGCGCGCCGTGGGCGATTGCGGGCTTCCCTTCCTCGGCAGCCTCCGCTGTCTTGCCGGGGCGCGGGGTGGCGTCCGACTCGAGCGGCGCAAAGCCCCGCGAGCCGAGCCAATCGCGGGCCATGCGCTCGGCCTCGGCCCTCGCCGCCTCGTTGCGTTTGTCCAGCTCCTGCAGCACTTCCTTGGCGCGCGCGCGATAGCGCTGCTTGAGCTCCGCGTAGTCCTGGTCGCTGATCTTGCCCAGGCTGCGCTCGAACTCCAGGTCCTTGAGCGCACGCAACAGGTACGCCTTCTGCTCGCTCTCGCCGCCGGAGGTCATCAGCTGCAGCGCACCGCCCAAGCTCTCGGGGCGATCGCCGGCGAGCACCTGCAGGCTTGCCCAGATCGCTGCGACCGACGTGAGCATCGCCGTGGCAGCCAGCGCCAGCACCGCGACGGCAATGCCGTTGGTGAAGCCCAGGATGATCGACACGGCGATGCCGGCGAGCGGAAACCACTGACGGCCGAGGCGCAGGACGCGTGCGAGCTGAGGGGGCGCGTCCGCAGCCGAGGACCGATCGGGTGGGGGCTGCGGGGCGGGCACGGTTTGGGCCGCGGCAGGTGTGGACTTGGGGGGACGTGAGCCCTTGCTTGGCTTCTTGGACATGATCGTGTCGCGAGGTCAGGCTGAGCAGGTCGTCAACGAGTCGGCTCCGGTGTGAGGCCGACGGCTCCGAGGTCCGCGGCAGGCACGCTGATCGATGCCTGGCTGGCCGGCCGGGCTGGCACCGACCAGGTGGACTGCCCGCCCATGGCGTAGGCACGGGCGGGAAGGGCCGCGAGCAGCAAGGCCAGCAGCGTGCCTGCCAGCGTCGTCGAGGCCATGCGGGCATAACCCCAGACGCCGACCCTGGAAAGGGAAATTTCCGGCCACAGCGAGATGGCCGTGCCGAGAATCAAGATGACGACGCCCACCCAGATCCACGACACCAGCGGGTTGATGTGGACCTGCAGCGTCATGCGGCCTGTGGAGGGGTCCACCGAGCCAAGCACCAGGTACAGGTCCTCGCGCATCGAGTGCAGCACGGCGATCTCGGTGGTGGGCTGATCGGGCCTGGAACGATAGGAGAACTTGGCCGGGGACAGGACGCCGCGATCGCGGCTGTCGCGGTCCGTGACCGAGATGTCCGCAAAGAGCATCTGCTTGGCCGTGTCGAATTCGTTTCGGATCCTCTGAAAGCGCAGGGTGATGCCGTCGACTTGGTAGGTCTCGCCGGTCTTCAGGGAGGCCTCGCCGTTGACACCCCAGGCCTGGCCGAGGAACCCGATGTACATCAGCGTGATGCCGAAGTGCACGATGTAGCCGCCGTATCGTCGGCGGGCCTTGCTGACCAGGTTGACGAGCGCGGCCAGCGGGTTCTCGCCCGTGCCTCTGCGCCTGGCCGCGGTGCCGCGCCAGAACTCCTGCACGACGACCACCAGGTTGAGGGCGGCGAGCGACGAGGTGATGACGGGCACGGCGCTGCCGATCCTCTGCAAGGCGAGGCCGGCGGGACCGGAGACGATGGGGTCGCCGACAACGAAGGCCGGGTAGCCGAAGCGCGCGCCGATCGCGATGTGAACGATGGCGGTGAGCACGGCGGCGCCCACGGGCAGGACGAAGCCCGAGCGCAGGGCCTTGGTGCTGGTCTTGCGCCAGCCGAACAGCGGAGCCACGCCCATGAGCAAGAAGATGACGAGGCCGACCGGGACCATCCAGCGATTGAAGAACGTGGGACCGACCGTGACGGTTTCGTGCAGCAGGGCCTTGCTGGTGATCGGGAAGGTCGTGGCGATGCCGACGAAGACGGTGGCGCCGAGCAGAGCCCAGTTGTTGGCGACGAACGCGGCCTCACGGGACAGGGGAGACTCGATCGAGGCGTCGGCGCGGAGCTTGGGCAGGCGCCAGATGATGAGGCCGGCGCTGGTGGCCGCGATCAAGCCGAGGAACCACAGGAAGTAGGTGCCCAGCTCGGACTGGGCGAAGGAGTGCACGCTCGCGATCACGCCCGAGCGCGTCAGGAAGGTGCCGAAGATCGTCAGGAAGAAGGTGAGGCTGATGAGGAATAGGTTCCACACCTTCACCATGGATCGGCGCTCCTGCAGCATCGTGGAGTGCACGTAGGCGGTCGCGCTCAGCCACGGAAGCAGCGATGCGTTTTCGACCGGGTCCCATGCCCAGTAGCCGCCCCAGCCCAGCTCCACGTAGGCCCAGAGCATGCCCAGCGCGTTGCCGATGGACAAGAACAGCCACGCGAACAGCATCCACTTGCGCACGGCCACGATCCACTCGTTGTCCAGGCGTCCCGAGATCAACGCGGCGATGGCGAACGCGAAGGGGACGCTGCACGCCACGAACCCCATGTACAAGGCCGGCGGGTGGATCGTCATGTAGATGTTCTGCAGCAACGGGTTCAGCCCGCTGCCGTCGAGCGGCGTTCCGAACGCGCTGACCGCGAAAGGATCGGCGGCGAACACCATGACGATCACGAAGAACATCGAGATCGCCGTCAAGCTGGCGATCACGTACGGCTGCAGCGCCACGTATCGTCCTCGCAGCCAGAACACGCAGGCGGCGGTGAAGCCGGCGAGCAGGAACAACCACCAGAGCAGCGAGCCGTCCTGACCGCCCCACAGCGCGGCGATGAGGTAGCCCACGGGCATGGATCGGTCGCTGTAGCGGGCCACGTAGCTGATGCGGAAGTCGTGGCTGACGAATCCGTAGGTGAGCACGAGAACCGCGGTGGCGATGAGCGCCGAGGTGCCATAGGCGCCGAGCCGTGCCGCGCCGAGCATGCGGGGACGGCCACCCGAGGCGGCGACCGCCACGGCGAACGTGTAGCCAGCGATGACCATGACGGCGAGCAGCAGGCTCGTTCCGAGGTCGGGCATGGACTGCAACATGAACGAACGGCCTTTCCATGTGAGCGCGCGCCGGGTCGGGCCCGTGCGCGGAACGACGATCCGAGCGTGATGTCCCGGCGCGCGTGTTGCCCGGCGGGACTACTCCTTCCACTTCTCCTGACGGCGCTTGAGCGCCGTGAGAGCGGCGCGCTGGCCGAGAATCCAGCCGATGACGAGCCCGACGAGGATTACGCCGGGAATGTAGACGATGTGCGCCATGCCCATCTCGTTCATCACGAACCTCCCCGCGCTCGTTCCAGCGCCTTCTCGAGCTCGTCGATGCGCGCGTCGATGCGACGCTGCTTGAAGTGGCCGAGCAGCAGCATTCCAAACAGGATGAGCCAGATGGCGGCGTAGGCCTCGACCAGCAAGACCGTGCCGCTGCGGGTTTCGGTGCCTCCCTCGACGGCGCGGAACTGCGTGGCACGGGGATCGACCGAGGTGGTGGTGGTGGTGGCGGTGGGATCGGAACTCATGTTGCAGGCGCCTGGTTCACGCTTCTTCCCCGAGGCCCAGCTCGACGGCTTCGCGCTCGATCCTTCGGAGCTTGGATTCGGCGAGCACGAGACGCGTCCTGGACCAGATGAAGACCGCGGCCAGCACCGTGAAGGTGATCATGCCGAGGGCAAAGGCGAGCTTCATGTCGGGATGCTGAAGCCCGCCTCCCTTGCCCGTGATCACCTGCGGATGCTGTCCGCTCCACTTGCGGACCGAGAAGTGGATGATGGGTAGGTTGATGGCACCGAGGAACCCCAGCGCCGCGGCAAAACGCCGCTCCGCTTCGCCCCCGCCGCCGAAGGAACGAAGCACCACGTAAGCGACGTACACAAGGAACGACAGGAGCGTGGTGGTCAGGCGAGGATCCCACGTCCAGTACTGGCCCCACGCCTTGGCGGCCCACAACGGCCCGGTCACCAGCACTACCGTGCCGAACATGACCGCGACCTCGGCGCCGGCCTTCGCGAATGCGTCGCGCTCGTCGGTCGCCTTCAGCAGGTACGCTACCGACCCCGCGAAACAGGCAGCCGCTCCCAGATACATCGCGTAGGCCGACGGCACGTGGAAGTAGAACACCTTCTGGATGATCCCCATCTGCGCTTCCGTCGGCGCGCGCAGGAACACCACCTGCAACGTCGTCACCGTCAAGACAGCGGCGAGCACGACGAGCACGACAAACACGGGGGAGGGGGATGTGCGGGGATGGGGCATCGAACGCGCGGAGTCTAGTGTCCCAGGTGCGCACGAGCAAGGCCACCTCGCGAAACGGTCGACCCCGCCGACCATGCGTGGCCGCGCAGCCCGGCCACGGTCGATGCCCGCGACGCTATCTGGCGTTCGCCCGCAAGGATTCGGCAAATCGCTGGGCACAGCGCTCACACAACGACGTCTCCCGATCCACCGTCTTGACCGTGCCCCCGGCATCCTCCATGAGGCAGCCGGGCGTCGGGCAGTGGTCGAGTCCCAGCGTGTGCCCCAGCTCGTGCAGCGAGATCTTCCAGAGCCGCTCCCGTACCAGCGCCTCCGGCGCCCCGCCGTTCTCCCAACGCCGCCGCATCCGATACGTCGATATCACCGAGCAGCGTCCGTCGAGCGAGCCCATTCCCAGGATTCCCCAAGTCGGGTTGTTTCCCTTGCGAGCCACGATCTCGGCCTCGGTCACGCCCATGACCTTGCCTCCGCCGGCCATCGGCAGCGTGTCGAGCCACTCGAGCAGCGAGGTGGCCTGCCAAGCGTCCTTGCGCGACGATCGCGCGCCGTCCGGCGGCGTGCGCGCCGATTCCACCACCGCATCGACCGGGGCGTGCTCGCGCAACCCGCGCGCCGTCTCATCGAGTGTCTCGGCCGGCACCTGGCCCAACGGCACCAGGTGCACGCGCATCCGCGGCTCCGGGCTGGGCGAGGCAGCGCTCGATGCGCTCGCCGCGGACACGGTGGCGACCGGCATCACGGCAGAAGGCGTCGGCGTGCTGTCCGTTGCCCGCGCACCCGAAGGCGAAGCGGGCGGGCCAGCAGGGCGATCACACGAGCACCCCAGGCAGCCCGCCCCGATGACCGCCAAGACCAACCCGCGTGTGCGTGAGGGCGACACAGCCGAACCCTACCCTTGGCCGGCCGGGAAAGACAGGGCCTCGCTCGGCGCCAGCGAAAGCGGTATACGACGGCCATGAGCGATCGAATCTCCAGCGAGCTTTTTGCGCGCGCCCGCGGTGTCATCCCGGGGGGCGTCAACAGTCCGGCCCGCGCATTCCGCGCCGTGGGCACCGATCCTGTCTTCATCCAGCAGGCGCACGGCGCACGCATCCTCGGCGCCGACGGCACCGAGTACATCGACTACGTGCTGTCATGGGGGCCGGCGATCCTCGGTCATGCGCACCCTGCCGTCATCCGTGTGGTGCAGGAGACTGCCACACGCGGCTTGAGCTTCGGCGCTCCGACCGAGTTGGAGGTTCGCTTCGCCGAGAAGCTCCTTGCCCTGTATCCGAGCATGGCGCGCGTGCGGTGCGTTTCCTCGGGAACCGAAGCCACGATGTCGGCCCTGCGCGTGGCCCGCGGCTACACCGGCCGCGACCTCATCGTGAAGTTCGAGGGCTGTTACCACGGCCACGCCGACCAGTTGCTCGTCAAGGCCGGCAGCGGGCTCGCCACCCAGGGCGTTCCCAGCTCGGCCGGCGTCCCCGCCAGTGTGGCGGCCAGCACCCTCACGCTCCCCTACAACGACATCGCGGCGCTCACCCAACTGTTCGAAGCTCGCCCCAAGGACATCGCCGCTGTCATCGTGGAGCCGGTCGTCGGCAACATGGGCTGCATCCCGCCCGAGCCCGGCTTCCTCCAAGCCATCATCGAGCTGTGCCGTCGCTACGAAGCCGTGTCCATCTTCGACGAGGTCATGACCGGCTCGCGCCTGGCACCCGGCGGCGCCCAGCAGCGATTCGGCCTGCGTCCCGACATGACCTGTCTGGGCAAGGTCGTGGGCGGGGGGATGCCGCTGGCTGCCTACGGCGGCCGCGCCAACATCATGGGCGTGGTCGCGCCCGACGGCCCGGTCTACCAGGCCGGAACGCTCAGCGGCAATCCGGTCGCGGTGGCTTGCGGGCTGCGCACGCTCGAGCTGCTGACACCGGAGGTCTACGACAAGCTCGAGTCGCTCGGAGCCCGGCTCGAGCGAGGGCTGCAGCGTGCCCTGGCCGACCGCATGGTGCCCGGCTGCGTGCAGCGCGTGGGATCCATGATCACGCTGTTCTTCCGCGAGGGGCCCGTCCGCTCCTGGAACGACGCGTCCAAGGCCGACACGGCCAGGTTCGCCGACTGGCACGCCAAGATGATCCAGCGCAAGGTCTACTGGCCTCCTTCCCAGTTCGAGGCCGCCTTCCTGTCCGCTGCCCACACCGAGGCGGACATCGACGCGTCCGTTCAGGCTGCCTGGGAATCCCTCGCCTGATCTGCGAACCACATCCTTGTCCGCGCGCCCTTGCGCCTGTCGGCCGGCGGAACCAGACATGCGATCGCCATGGCATGCCGAGCCGGAGCCTCGCCACCTCGAGGAGCGTTGGATCGCCCGAGCGAAACAGCCCGCGCCGCACGCAACGGCTCGATGACGGTTGCTCTCGCCAGGCCGCCTTCGATGCGTGCGACGGCCGCTTGCTCGTTGAGTCGTTGACGGACTGGTCCACATGAAGCTTGCTCTCAAGATCCAGCTCGCCTTGGTCGCGGCGATCATCGTGATCATGGCCGGTGCCGCGTACGTTCACGTCTTGCTCGATTTCCGCGACTACCAGGCCGACATGGTCCAGGACCACGAGTTCCTGGGCACCGCGCTTCGCGACACCGTTACCTCCGTGTGGGCGGCCGACGGCGAGCAACGCGCCTCGTCGTTGATGGACAGCGTGAGCCGCATGCAGCCCCGGATACGCGTTCGGCTGGTGGATCCCTCCGGCGCAGACGTCGGGGATCACGCCGCCGTGGCGACGGACGCTGCGCGCCAGGCCGTGGCTTCGGGCAAGATCGTGCATGTGCGCGCCGCGGGCTCGTTGTGTACGTACGTGCCCGTGACGAAGCTCGGCGACGTTCACCGTGCCGTCGAGATTGCCGAGCCCTTGAGCTACGAGCAGGAGCGGATCCGTGCGAGCATCCTGCACAACTCCGCCATCTCGATCGCCATGATTGTTGCCACGAGCCTGGTCACCGGCGTGTTGGGCTTCTTTCTCATCGGCCGTCCGATGCGAGAGCTCGAGCGCAAGGCGCGACGCGTCGGTGCCGGAGACTTGTCGGGTCCGATCGGCAGTCGGCGCACGGACGAGATCGGGCATTTCGCCAAGGAGATGGACGCGATGTGCGAGCGTCTGGACGAGGCGAGGAAGGAGGTGGCCGCGGAGACGGCCGCACGCATCGACGCGCTCGAGCAGCTGCGTCACGCCGACCGCATGCGCACCGTGGGGCAGCTGGCCTCGGGGCTCGCGCACGAGCTGGGAACGCCGCTCAACGTCATCCTGGGCCGCGCCGGCTTGATCGAGGACCCCGACGCCACGCGCGAGGAAACCGTCGAGAACGCCCGCATCATCGTCGAGCAGACCCGCCGGATGACGGGCCTCGTGCGGCAGTTGCTGGACTTCGCACGACGCAAGGGGCCCGACCCGCGCGACGTCGACGTTCGTGACATCGTTCGTCCGACCGCGCAGATGCTCTCGCACCTGGCGGGCAAGGCGCGGGTGACCATCCGGCTCGACGAGCCGGCCGAGGCGCTGACGGTGTCGGCCGACCCCGCGCAGATGCAGCAGGTGGTGACCAACCTGGCGGTCAACGGCATCCAGGCGATGACGCGGGGCGGGACGCTGCAGATATCGGTCGGCAAGCGCGATGCGGTTCCGCCGCCCGGTCACACGGGCCGTCCCGGGATGTACGCGTATGTCGAAGTTGCCGACGAGGGCATGGGCATTGCGCCGGAGAACGTGCCGCACGTGTTCGACCCGTTCTTCACGACCAAGGAAGTGGGGGAAGGAACGGGGCTCGGGCTGTCGGTCGCCTATGGGATCGTGCGCGACCACGGCGGGTGGATCGAGCTGATGAGCGAGCTTGGCAAGGGCAGCCGTTTCGTCTTGTATTTGCCCATGGCGCCGTCCGCGCCCCAACCTGCCGGAGACTGTGCGTGATGCGACGGGTACTACTGGTCGACGACGACGACAGCATGGGCCAGATGCTGGTGGCGGTGTTGAAGCGACACCAGTTCGAGGCCGTGTACGTCTCGAGCCCCGACGATGCGCTGGACAAGCTCGATCATGGTGACTTCGACGTTGTGGTGACCGACCTCAAGATGCGAGGCATGGATGGCATCGCGCTGTGCGAGCGGATCGTCGCGAGTCGTCCGGAGCTGCCCGTCATCCTGCTCACGGCCTTCGGCACGTTCGACGCCGCGGTGGGGGCGATCCGGGCGGGCGCCTACGACTTCGTCACCAAGCCCGTCGAGAACGAGGTGCTGCTGCTGGCCGTCGAGCGAGCGTGGCGACACCGCAACCTTCACGACGAGGTGAAGCGACTGAGGCTCGCCGTCGAGCAGGGGCGCTCGCTCGACGACATCGTGGGCGGCAGCGCCGTGATGAAGAAGGTCTTCGACCTGGTGGACCGCGTGGCGCAGTCAGACGCCTCGGTGCTCATCACCGGAGAGAGCGGCACGGGAAAGGAGATGGTCGCCAGGGCGATCCATCGACGCAGCGCTCGCAGCCAGGCGCCGTTCGTCGCGATCAACTGCGCGGCCGTTCCGGAGAACCTGCTGGAGAGCGAACTGTTTGGGCACGTCAAGGGAGCGTTCACGGACGCACGATCGGCGCGGCGCGGCCTGTTCGCGCAAGCCCAGGGCGGCACGCTGTTCCTCGACGAGGTGGGCGAGATGCCCATCGCATTGCAGCCAAAGCTGCTGCGCGCCATCCAGGACCGCACGGTGCGTCCGGTCGGAGCAGACACCGAGACGCCGGTCGATGTCCGCATCGTGGCGGCGACCAACCGCGATCTCGAGACCGCGATCGACGAGCGTCGCTTTCGCGAGGATCTGTACTATCGCCTGAATGTCATCCACATTCCGCTGCCGCCCCTCAGGGCCCGGGGCAACGACACCTTGCTGCTCGCCCAGCAGTTCCTGACACGCTTCGCGGCGCAATCACAGAAGTCGGTCGCCGGCCTGTCGACCGAGGCTGCCGAGCGTCTGCTGTCCTACGTCTGGCCGGGCAACGTGCGCGAACTGCAGAACGCCATGGAACGCGCCGTGGCGCTCACGCGCTTCGACACGATCTCGGTCGACGATCTGCCCGACAAGATCCGCAGCTACCGTCGATCGCACGTGCTGATCGCCGCCGAAGACCCGAGCGAGCTGGTGCCCCTCGAGGAGGTGGAGCGCCGCTACATCCTGCGGGTCATGGAGGCGGTCGCGGGCAACAAGACCCTGGCGGCGCAGGTGCTGGGCCTCGACCGCAAGACCCTGTATCGCAAGCTCGAGCGCTACGCGGGCGGCCCTCCGGGCACGTAGGCCGCTGGCGAGGCGTCGCCCCCCGCTCGTGTCAATGAGTGCGTTCGGGATCCTTGCCGGTCTCCGTGGTACGCTTTCGGTCGTCGTCCACCTCGTCCATCACGCGGGCGACTGCGACGAGCAGCTCGCGCAGCTGGAAAGGTTTGTCGAGCACCTCGGCCCCCAGCCGCTTGGCCTTGCGGTGCGTCGCCGCGTCGCCGAACGCCGTGATCAGGACCACGGGCATGTTCCATCCGCTGTTTCGCAGCTCTTGGACAATCTCCAGACCGGTCATGCCAGGCATCCGAATGTCCGTCACGATGGCGTCCACCGCGTCCCGCGGCCACGCCTCCACGACCATGCCACCCAGCGTGTCGATCAAATCCGCGCCGCTGTGAGCTTCCACCACGTCGGCCCCGTTCTTGCGCAGGTACTGCGCCAACAGCGTCCGAAACGGCTCGTCATCCTCTGCGAGAAGAAGGCGCAGCTTGCGCTTCGGCGCCGTCGCCTCGTCCGACGCATCCCGTCCTCGATCCGCCCACCACGTCTGCGCACTCATGCCCGTTCTCCCGAGCCGGCTGCGTTCACATGCACATCGCCGATACGATCGGCTCGCACTGCCCCGCGGACGCACCCGAAGGCACCACGCACCTCAATCCCACGCCGCATGCGCCCCGCTGTGCCGGATCGCAACCGGCCGGCGGGCTGTCCAAACGCGCGCACGTGCCCTGCTCCAACGGCCACGGCTTGAAGCAGACCGAGCCCAACGCGCACTGGTGCAGGTGACCGTCGATGGTCCCACAGCTTTCGCCCTGCTGCGCGAGCATGATCTGCTCGCACTTGTCGATGTTCGCATTGCAGTACAGCCCACTGTTCGCGTCACATTTCGGCGCCTTCAGCCCGTCCGGATCGCAGGTGCCCCCAAGCTGCGTCACGTCGGGTTGACAGATCCCGCCCAGCTGCGGCCCGTTGGCCGCGATCATGCCGACATCGACCGTGGGCACCATCGGCCGGTCCGTGGCCGGCCCGATCCGGCGAACCGCCGCCGAGGAGTCGACCGTCTCGAGTGACGCTGTCTGCGCGCCGTACGACGGGTTGCTGTTGGCCGCCGGCTCGCTCGAAACCGGGCGCATGATCGGGATCGCACAGGACATGCCGGCGTCGCACGGCAGGTTCGCGTTGCAGAACTTGTTCGCGGGCTCGCCCTTGACGCACAGGTTCTCGCCGTTGCACACCAGCCCCGCTCCGCATTCGCCGGCCACGCACCTGTCACCAGCTCGAGGCGCGGGCGCGCAGACACCGCAGCGGCTGCCGGCTTCGCGCTCGCAGAATCCTGTCGCGCAGTCCGCTCCGAACGCGCAGGCGGCTCGGACAGCCTTGAGCTGAGGAAGCGCGGTACAGCTGCCGCCCGACCCCTCGGAGCAGATTCCCTTGAGCGCCACTCCACCCGTCGCGGCGACCGGTTCGAGAGCCCCCGGCTGGGATGCGGTCGTCGAATCGCCACTACCGTCTCCCGCACTGCCCGGGTCCGCTGCTCCGCACGCGGCTACCGTCATCGCGAGCATCGTCATCGCTGGTGCCAGCCAAGGAGTTCCGTTCATGGCTCCGCCCCTCTTCGGTAGATGACCCATCCTGCTGCCCGCCAGGGTCCAGACCCCATTGTCCGCACTCCCACCGGGCTTGCGTTGCGTTCTTCGTCCGTAGGCCGCCGGCGACGAACCACTCAGCAATCGTCATGCCTGCGTGCCGCGAGCGGTGCGCACTCGGCGAAATGCGTTCGGAACAGGGAAACGAACGGATGGGAAGCGGGGCCCCGGGGCTGGACCGGCCGTTGCTTTCCGCCTCGTGTCCCAAAACGGGGCGGCGCGTATGCTGTCCGCTGCGCTGCGCAGGGGCCGAGAGGGTGGGCCGGTCGGCGTGACGGGTCGGCGCGCGGCGCCGCCTGCGGTGCGGCGCGGTGACGAGCCGGGGAGGCGCGATGCTACTTCGCTTCGGGGGCCGTCTTGTGCTGCTTGGTCGTCGAATTCGAAGACTTCGCGCTGGCGGTGTTGTGGTGGGCCCGGCCGTGTCCGGCTTCCGCCAGCACCTTGGCAATCTCCGCATGCTCCTGCTTGCGCAGAGCGCGAAGCTCCGCCCTGGTGGATGCGACCTGGCTGCGGGCCTGCTTCACCGCCGAAGCGTCCCGGGGATGCGCGTGCTCCAGGGTCTTGAGGTTGCCTTGCTCGCTCTTGAGCTGCGCGTCCAGCGCATCGATCTTCTCGCGGTACTGAGCCTTGATCGCGTCGACCTTCTCCTGAGTGGCCGCATCCACCGGGCTCGCGTGCGAATTGTGCTTCCCGGCCGTCGCCGTGTGCGCTGTCGCCGTGTCGTGGGACGGCTGGCCGTGCGCCGGCGTGCCGGCCATGGCCGACATGGACAGCAGTATCGATGATGCGACGAGTACCACACTGTGGATGACCTTCATGCTGTGACTCCTTCCAACGTGGCGCGCCTTGCCTTCGCGATCGGCCTCGGGGATCTTCTCGCGCGCTCGAGAGCGGACCCGCTTCGTTGACCTCTCCTGCTCGGTGCTTGCCGGATATTCATGCTTGTCGATCGACCTGGCTGGCTGCGCTGCATCGGAGAGGAAACCGCGTCGAACCGGACGGTGGTCAAGTCGTTCAGGCCGGGACGTCGAACATCCCGGCAACGAGCACGACGCACGTCCCCCTCTGTAGCACCGCGGCGCGCCCGCGCCAGTTTGCTGCATGTGATTGTCAATGCCTCACACGCGCCCCCTCGGTGCCGACTATCAGCCCGATCTGACCTCTGCTCGACATCACTGTCGCGTGCGTGGCTGTCTGCCACACGAGGTAAACGGCCTCGGCTATTCCCCCTCGAAGGACGAGCCCCGTACGAGCGTCTCAGCGGCCCCATCAGCCGTCCTGCGCTCCAGTGCCAACGCTCACAGAGCCTGCGCGCGCTTGGTCGTGCCGCAGAGCAGCACGCGGTCGGCAGCCTCGTTGGTGTCGGGGGATGACACCGTCCGCCGAGGAGGTCAGTTGGACGTACCGTCCACGACGCGGGCTCCCAGCTCGAAGCCCGTGAGCGTGCGTGCCTGTCCCGAGTCCAGATCGATGAAGGTCAATCGGCCCTCCGGGTGCTTCTGGGCTACATACGCCCTGCGCGCCGCGGTCAGGGTGCCCACCGCGATCGGCGGGCTCGCCAGCTCGTAGCGATCGACCTGCTGGTTGGCCGACTTGATGAGATACGCGCCATAGACCTTCGTCGTGTCGTCTCGCTCCGCCACCACCGCGAAATCGCCTGCCGGCGTCAGCGCCACGGCCGAAGGCGGCGCCTTGGTGCCCACGATCTTCGCCGGAAGCAGGGGTGCGATGTTCATCACGCTGAACGCGCCCGCCGACCCGTCGGGCGTGCCGGGCAAGGGATTGTGCAGCACGATGGCGTTGGCGCCCGTGGACGCCACGAACACCGCGAGCACCGGCGCGTGCAGCTTCAAGGTCTGAGTTGCGGGCGGCGAAGCGCTGTAGTCGAGCTGGACCACACGCTCCTGATCGCTTGCATTCGAGTACAGCAGGGCAGTCTCCGCGCCCGCCGCCATCGCCACCGACCCCACCACCGCGTCCGTGACCGACACCGTGTCGAACGTCGTGGGTTCCGTCACAATCCCCGGAATCGGGAGCACGGCCGCTTGCCCCGTGTCGCGTATCACCGCCACCGCATGCGTCCCGTCCGGAGATACGTCCATGTCCGTCACACTGCCCGGCAGCGCCACGTCGATCAACTGTCCGTCGTCGAGCTTCACCACGCTCAGGTGCGAGCTGCCGTCGCGACGGACCAGCGCGAACTTGCCATCCGGCGTGATCGCCACGTCGCGCGTTCCTGGGTCCTCCAGCGGATCGGCGGAGATGGGAACCAGCCGGGTAGCCGCCGGGCCCCCAGCCGCCTGAAGATCCACCACGGACACGCCGTCCTGGGTCACCGCGTACGCGTGGGACTCGTCGCTTGCGATGCTCACCGCCACGGGACGGTATCCGACGGACAACCTCGTAGCGGATTCCTGACCCTTGGCGGTCGAGACGACCGTGATGTCCTGGAAGCCCTGAGCGTCGTTGGCCGCGCTGACGTTTCTCGCGTCGGTCCACGCGATGGCCCACGCTCCGTTCTTCGAGATGGCCCACGAGTTGCTGCCCGCCGCGATCGGCAGCTCCTTGGTGTCGATAGCTCCGCTCTTGTCCGCCCGAAGGATCGTGGCGCTGCTGGACAGCGAGTTGATGACGATCGCCACGTCGTCGTTCGCGTCGGGCACCGGGGCCAGAACGTCGGGGCCATTGCCCGCCTCGGTCGTCTTGACCTCGAGGGTGACCGCATCCACGTAGGCCACGCGCCCGCTGGCGGGGTTCGCGATCCACACGTACCGTCCGGTGGCTACGGGCGATTCATAGGCGCTCTCGACCTCCTGTTCGGGCGGCAGCGAGCCGCCTGTGCCCGCGGCGCCGCTGGTCCCACCGCCCGCGCCGCCCGCGGCCGCACCGCCCGTTCCGCCGGGGTAAGGGCTGCCGGCAAAGCTGCCGGAAGTGCTTTCGTTGCTCGCCGCGCAGCCTGAAATCACTCCGATCGCCACGGCCACCGCCACCCGCCTGCGCCACCTGCTGCTGTTCATGTCGATCCCTCGCCTCGCCGCAGGCTCCTCAGAAGGTCATCGCCGCCGACACGCGCATCATGATGCCGTTGAGCGCGAGCGGCCCCATGTTCACGAGCACCTTGGAGTTCGGGTCGGACTCGCTCACATCCGGCGTGAGCTCCGTATCCCTCGACAGGGTCCAGCCGTATCCGAACTCGCCAATCAGCCACGCCTCGGGCACGCTGCTCCGCGCCCCCAGCGTGCGAGGCACGTTCCACGCACCGCCCACCGTCCCGTCGACCCCGAACCGCCATGCGTGCTGCTGCAGCTCGTTGGAGATCGACAAGTCCTGCAGGGTCGCGTTCGAATACACGGCTTGCGGGACGAGCCTGACGAAGGTGTAGACGTCGCGCCCGACGTGGAACCGGCCTTCGCCCACGGCTCCTGCGCGATAGACGGTCAGACGGGCGGTGGCGCCCCTGGCCTGAGCCTCCTTGCTGCCGACCTCGTAGAGCAGCCCGGCAGCCACGGAAAAGCGCCCGGGGAGCACGAACGCGCGGGTGCCGCTGATCGACAGTTGGCTGAGGTTGTTGTTGGTCGAGAACGGGTCGAAGCCGGCGGCCGGGATCCAGCTCGAGCGCAGGCCGAGCTCGACTTGCCAGAAGTCCCGGGACATGTCGCGCGTGGGGCCCGACGGCTTGTCGGCCACGAGCGGTGCGGGCGTGGGTGCTGGCTGCGGTGCGGCCCAGCCGATTGCCCCATAAGGCTGCACGGGGACGACCGGCGCGGGAGTTGCCGCAGGAGGCGGGGATGGCTCTGCAGGGCGTGAGTCCGGAGCCGCGGCGGCCGGGGGCAAGGGAGGCGGCGCGGAGTCCGGGGCGGCCGACGCAGCCGCGGAGCCGGCGGGCGCGGCGGTAGCGGTGTCCGGCGGGCTCTGGGCTCCTGCCCAGGACGCGCCGGCGAGCACCACGATGACAGGGAATGTCGCCGCAGCGAGGTGTCGTGCGTGCATCAGAAGCCTCCTTGCAGGATTCCCGCGTAGCGAGTCGACGCGGCTTCGTCCGGGCTCAGGGCATTGAGCACCGTCGCACCCAGGGTGCCGCCGCGATGCATCGCAACCATCGCGCGGCCTCCGTCCGACGTGCCAACGTCGTAGATCTTCCAGATCGGCCGATCCAACACCAAGGGCGTCGGGTGCAGCGTCTGCAGATCCACCACGGCAACGTCGTAGCCTCCTTCCTGGTAGAACCACGCACGCTGCCCGTCCGCGGACACGGTCAGGCCGAGCTGGGTCGCGGTCGTGTGCAGCGGTGCGGCGGTCCGCTGCGCCAGGTTCAAGACGTGGAACTCGCCGCCGGCGCTCGTGATCTGGTCCGGAACCAGGATCTTCAGCGCGTCGTTCGGCGCCGGCACGTCCACCACGTCCGTGACCGACGCCGCTACGTCGGATAGCACCTCGATGCTGCGGTAGGCTTGGCCCACCGACTTGCCGAGCGACCAGAATGCCACGCCCGTCGCCGCGGACCATGCGCCGCCCCACAGCAGCGCAACGTCGCTCCCGGACTCCGGCGCATCCGCGACCTGCCGGGTCACCACGGCCATCCGGCCGTAGGGCGCCGGCATGTCCACGTCGGTCTCCACGCCGGTGTCCGGATCGACCAGCGTACCCTTGCGGACATTGGGCTGCAGCACGGCGAGCCGTAGCCCCGCGTCCGTATTGACGAACGCGAAGTCGCTGGGCACGGTGGTGAAGCCGACGATGTTGACCAGCACGCCGAAGTCGTTCTCGGCCTTCGGATCCGTCTGCTGGCCGAGGGTAAGCACGAAGACGCTGTTCTCGGCGGTCGTCCGCACGGCAATGCGGGTGTCGTCGAGGCGGTCCGGCGCGCCTTCGGTATAGACCAGCCCCGCAGGCGTCACGTTGCCCGTGTCGCTGAGCTTGACCGTGATTTCGCTGCGGTCCAGGTGATCGAGGTCGAGGATCGCAATGTCCTTGTCGGTCTCCACCAGCAGCAGCCTGCGCTGGCCCGACGGAAGCTGGAGCGACGATGTGAAGGTCAATCGCTGGGGCCGTCCGCCGAAGGAGCGAATGGTGCGCGGCGCCGGGTTGGTGTCGCTCGCCGGCTTGGAGGTATCGATGATGATGAGCTCGTTCGGGTTGTCCACGAAGCTGTTGGCGTCACCGGCGGCATAGACGACCACGTATCGCCCCAGGGGATCGATGGCCAGGCCGTCCAACGCCTCGGAAAGCTCGTAGCGGGACACGAGCTGACCGGAGCCCTTGCCGTCGTAGACCCACAACGCGGGCCGCTCGTCCGACGGATTGCGCCTTGGCTGCTGTCCGCGGCTCAACACGAACAGCCGCTCGCCGTCCGCCGAGGCGCGCACGTTGGCGACCGACACGCCGACCTGCTGGCGCGACTGCGCGAGCGACAGCCCCGGGCCGATGCTCATGATGTCAGCCCTGTTGATGGATTCGTCGATGACCGTGAACGAGTTGGACAGTCCCTCCGCGAAGGTCACGGACGGCGCCTTGTCCCAGCTGTCCGGCCGGCTTCCGCAACCGAAAACGGACAGGCAAGCAGCGGCCAGGACGGCGTGGCTGAAGTGCAATCGTCTTCTCATGGGTTGCTCCCGTCGATGACACGCGCTCCCAGCTCGAAGCCTGTGAGCGTTCGCGCAAGTCCGGTGTCGAGATCGATGAAGGTCAATCGCCCCTCCGGGTGCTTCTGGGCAACATACGCTCGCTTGGCGCCCACGACGGCGCCTACTGCGATGGGCGGGCTCGCCAGGTCGTAGCGATCGACCTGCTGGGTGGTGCTGCGAACCAGATAGGCTCCGTACACGCGCGTGGCGTCGTCTCGCTCGGCCACGATCGCGCGGTCCCCCGACGGCGTCAGCGCCACGGCGGTGATCGGCGCTTGCGTGCTCTGGATGCGGGCGGGCAGAAGCGGCGCGAGGCTCAAGGCGCTGAAGGCCCCCGGAACTCCCGCGATGGGCTTGTGCACCACGATCGCGCTGGCCCCCGTGTACGACGGAAACACGCTTTCGACCGCGCCATGCAGCTTGAGCGTGGTCACCTGCACCGGCTCGGACTCGAAGCCGATGGCCGTGATCAGGTTCTGGTCGATGGCATTCGTATAGGCCAGCGCCACCGGCGCAGCCTCCGCGATCGCGATCGAGCCTACCGTGGCGTTGTCGACATGGACTACCTCGTAGCTGTCCGGCGCCGTCGCGATCTCCGGAACCGGCAGGATCGCTACATCGCTGTTGTCCCGTATCACCGCCAGGGCCCGCGTGCCGTCCGCGCTCAGGTCCAGGTCGGTACACGGCCCCGACAGATTGACCTTCGTCAGGTCGCCGGACGACAGGGACACCACCGTTATCACGCTCTGCCCGTCGCGCCGCACCAGCGCGTAGGAGCCGTCGGGCGTGAGCGACACGTCGCGCGTGTCCGGGTCCTCCAGCGGGTCGTCGCTCATCGGCACGATGCGCGTGGCCTGCGGGCCCCCCGGCGCATCGAGCGCCATGACCGAGACACCGTCCTGCGTGACCGCGTACGCCTTGGTGTCGTCCGACGAGAACGACAGCGCCACGGGGCGATAGCCCACCGACAGACGCGAGGCCGCCTCCTGCCCGCTGGTCAGGTCCACGACCGTGACGTCCTGGAAGCCCTGCACCTGGCTGGGATTGGTCTCGAGCCTGGCGTCGGTCCATGCGATCGCCCACCGCCCGGCGTGGGACACGGCCCACGAGTTGGCACCACCGGCGATTTTCAGCGTCTTGGTGCCGATCGTTCCGTCGGCGCTTGCGCGCAGGATCGTCGCATCGTCCGAGAGCGTGTTGATGACGACGGCCATGTCGTTGTCTTGCGAGGGTATGGCGGCCATGTACGTTGGCCCGTTGCCCGCGGGGACCGTTCGCACCTCGAGCGAGGCGGCGTCGACATAGGCCACCCGACCGCTCGTGGGGTTGGTGATCCACACGAAGCGGCCCGTGGCCACGGGGGATTCGTAGCTGCTCTCGAGCTCCTGCTCGGGAGGCAAGGCCGGCTCGCTCGCCGCGTCGGCGTAGGCAGAACCTCCCGCGCCGCCAGCACCCGGATAAGGGTATCCGCCGTCCGCCGCGCCGCTCGCGTTCGCGCTGGGCGCCATGCCCGCGTCGCCGGCGCTCGCGCCGCACGCCAACAGCCCCAGCAGCTCCCACGAGGACGCGATCAATCCCCATACCCACAACTGTCGCCGCATCGTCGCCTCCTCGCCCTGCCTGGTTGACGCCCAGAGCCCTTATCAAGGTTCGTGCCGCGTGGAACGAACCGGATATTTCGGGGAAGATTTCGTCGTTCGAGCGCGAAACACGCCCGGCAGGTGTGACAGTCGTGTCGCGCACTGGCCCATGGAGGCCCCGCGCTCGTGCGGTGCGACCTACGGCGCCGTCACGCCCGGCGCTCCCTTGGCCGCGTAGTAGGCCCGCAGCATCTCCCGCGCAAACACGTTCGCCTTCGTCTGCCACGTGGGCCTGTTGATCACCAGCGACGCGAAGGCCACCTCCGGCTCCTCGGTCCCCGCATACCCAACGAACCACGTAACGAACTCGCGCGTCGACGAGCGCGTCAGCGTTCCCGTCTTGCCCGATACCTTGATCCCCGGCAGATACGCCCTGCCCGTGGCATCGTGGAACGCCTGGTACGCCGTGCCCGTGGCGACCGACGTCTCGAGCATCGGCTGCAGCTGCGCCGCGGTCTCGGGACGGACCGCCTGGCGCAGTACTGTCGGCGTCGTCGGCGCCCGGAAGACCGCATTGCCGTCGCGGTCCGTCACGTAGCTCACCAGCACCGGCCGGAGCATCGCCCCGTGGTTCGCGACCGCCTGCACGATCATCGTGGCGTGCAGCGGCGAGAGCGTGGTGTTCCAGAACCCGGCCGCTGTCCTGGCGAACTCCAGGTCCCCCGCGGGCACCTCGATCTTGCTCGGCTCCACCGGCAGATCGAACGGCAACTGCGTCAGGAAGCCCCATGACCTGGCCGTCGCCACCAGCTTGTCGGCGTCGAGGTTGCGCGACGCCAGGCGCGCGAACACGGTGTTGAGGCTGCGCCCCATCGCCTCGGCCATCGTGGCGCACCACTTGTCGCGCTTGGGGTTCTCCTCCAGGTCCGACCTGGTGACCGCATGCAGGCCGCCCCGGTAGCATTGCTTCGTATCCGGTCCCAGCCTGGCCCAATCGACCAGGGCCGTGGCCGTAACGATCTTGAAGACGCTGGCCGCAGGCTGATCGGCCGCCGCGCACAGATCCTGCGCGGGCCCGCGCGCGGTCTTGGACGCATACACCGCCAGCCTCCCGCTCTTCAGGTCCATCAGGACGAACGCGCCTGATGGGATCCCCAGCTTCCTGAATAGCCGGTTGGCCGTGCGCTGAAGGTCCGGGTCCAGGGTCAGGTGTGCCAGGCGCCCGGCCGCGCCGGGCATGGTGACCTCCTGCCGCCCGACCACCATCCGGCTGATTTGCAGACCCTCCAAGGCCGCCGGATCGACGGTCTTCGAATCGGTCGGCGCACCGGTGGCTTCCCGTGGCGCATTGTGAGGTGAATCCCCGGCCGACGCGAAGTGCCGCGCAACAGGCACGACAACAGCAAGCGCCGCCACGGATGAGATGATGGCAGGCCAGTGGCGCATGGCCTCCCGGACTAGCTGCCGATCCGCCAATCGGGCAAGTTCGCGGCAGCTCTCACATCACTTGCTGGCTCCGGCAGAGCTTGACGCCTTCTCCGGAAGCATTCTGCCCGTTGATGTCCATCGGGCATACGCCGCCCGTGGCCACCTCGTCGATGACGTCGAGCGCCAGCGAGCTCGACCAGTCCCGCGCCCCGTCGAACCGGGCCCGGATCACGCCGCTCGGATCGATGATCCACGTCTCGGGAAACAGCTTGGTCCCGTACCTGTCCATGACCCACTTCGAGTCTGGATCGAGCGCTACCGGGAACGGGTTCTCGCTGCCCGCGTGCTGCTTCATCACCTTGCGCACCTCGTCGGCCGACTCGTCGACCGCCACCGTCATCAAGGCGTACCGCGGGTCGTTCTTGATCTCTTGCGCCAGGTGCGCCACCGACGGCATCTGCTTCTTGCACACGCTGCACGAGCTCGACCAGAACACCAGCACCACGGTCTTGCCCCGCAGGTCCGACAGACGCGCCGGGGTGCCGTCGATGTTCGTCAGCTGGATGTCGGGCGCGACGCGGTTGTCGCCCGCGTAGTTGGGGCCCAGCGCGCACAGGCTCGTGCACGTCCGGCGAAGCTCCCCGTCCCGTGCCGAACCGACGAACGAATACGCCAGCGCCGCCACCCCCAGGATGAATCCCACCTGCATCGCCCGAATCGGTGCCGAGCTCATTTCGCCTCCGTGACGAGCCTCGCCAGCTCCGACGCATCCACCTCGTGCTCGAACACCACGCGGCCGTCGATCTCCACGACCGGAATCCCGATCGCGAAGCCCGACCGCCGCGGGTCCTTCGGATCCATGTCGCGGTCGATGTCCACCTGCCGCAGCTCGAACTCGTGCTTCTTGCGCACCTGCTCGATGACGTCGAGCGCCGCATGGCACAATCCGCAGTGTCTCCGCGAGTACAACGTCACCGTCTTCATGGCTGTTCCACGATGAGCGGCACCTGCCGCTCGCCCCGCAATCTTGTCCGAATCGGGGCCCACGTCAAACCGGGTTTCGGCTTCGGCCGCGTGAGCGGCACGGGCGTGCCTTGGCGGACCGCGCCTCCTCAGCTCATCCCGGGCGTGGTACGCTCTGCGCCGTGGATCTCCTGCCGGCCCTGCACGCGGTCATGTCCTGCCAGCCTGGCGTGGTCACCGCGTACCTGTTCGGCTCCCGGGCAACTGGACGGGCGCGCGCGGACAGCGACATCGACCTGGCCGTGGACTGGGATCCGGAGCTCGACGCCGATGCCAGGATGAGCGCGGAAGACGCCCTGCGAGCAGGGCTGGCCGACGCGCTCGGGGCCTTGGGCGAGCGAATCGATCTGGTGGACCTGCGCCGCGCAGGCGCCACGCTCGGCTTTCGCGTCATCCGCGACGGCAAGCTCATCCTAAGCCGCGATCCTCGGGCCAAGGTGAGCCTCGAGGCGCGCATCGCGCGCCGCTACGACGACGAAGCGCCGTATCGGCGGCTGTTCCGACAGGCCGCCATCGCGGCAGGCCGAAGGTTGGAGGCTGGTGCGCATGGTCGATCCTGACGTGATCTCGCGACGGGTCCTGGCGCTCAGCGAGTCGGTGGGACACCTCGCGTCCTCGGACGCTGCCGACCCCGTCCGGCTGGCCTCGGACGCCATGCTGCGCGCGGCTGTGGAGCGCTGGCTGCAAGTGGCGATCGAGGCCTGCATCGACATTGCCTACCACGTGGTTGCCGGAAACGAGTGGACTCCTCCGGACACCGCTCGCGGCGCTTTCCTCGCGCTCGCGGCTCACGGTCTGATCGCGCACGATCTCGCCCTGCGGCTCGGCGCGGCAGCCGGCCTGCGCAACGTGCTCGTCCACGACTACGTGGCAGTTGACCTCGAGCGCCTGGCCCGCGTCGTCCGCGAGGACCTGGACGACCTCGCGCGCTTCAGCAGTGCCGCGGCAGCCCTCGTGCAGCAAGCACAGGGCTGAGTCGCAGCCCTCATCACCGCCGTACGTCGAATACCACCTTCCGCTCCGCCTTGCCCCCGGCCGCCTGCACCTTCGCATACGCCTGGCCGCCCGCACTCACGTCCAGCTCTCCCGACCCGGTCACGATCACCCGGTCGTGCCGCGCTGCGATGCTCTCCACGCACGGCGCCGTCTTCGACGCATCACACGCGCCGATGGCAGCGCCTGCCCACGTGTACTGCACCGTCGACGCATCCTGCGATCCCTGCTGCTGCACCGAGTACGACAGCCCGCCCGCCTCGGTGAACGAGCCCGCATCGCCCAGATACACCCGCACGATCCGATCGTCGCCCACCGACTTGGGCCCCGGCACCTGCGCCGACTCGTTCGCCAGCGTCATCACCCCGTCCGGATACATCGGCACGATCGCCCCCGCCCTGGCAAACACAGGGATCTCCGACATCGCCGCCGCTTCGTCCGTGGTCGCCGGCCCCTGCATCGCTCCGTCGTCGCCGTCCCACCGGTACCACTGCCCCTCGGGCAATACCACGCTGCGCGACGTCGCCCCTTCGGTCATCACCGGCGCCACCAGCAGCATGTCGCCGACCATCACCTCGTCTTTGATCGGCCACAGGCTCCCGTCCTGCGGGTAGGTGAATCCGAGCCCACGCCAGATCGGCAGGCCCGTGTCGTGCGCCACCTGCGCCAACCCTTCCCACATCGGCACCAGCGCCATGTGCAGCTTCGCATATCGCGCGTAGTGCGCCGTGGTCTCGTCGTCCGACTCCCAGTTCCAGTTCTGCTTCGCCTGGTAGCCGTGGTGCGTGCGCATCACCGGAGACCACGCGCCCAGCTCCGTCCACCGGAAGAACAGCTCCTTGGTCGATGGCGGATTGGTCGACGACTGATAGCCCGCGATGTCGTGTCCGTAGGTCGAGATCCCGACGATGCCCAGGCCGATGCCGATGGGCAGAACGGTCGGCATTCCGTCGTCGTCCTGGAACGAGGTGCGCTGGTCGCCAGCCCAGATGACGTCGGCCAGCCCGGGCGTTCCGAACCAGCCCGAACGGCCGAAGAACAAGCGATCCACGCCGTCGCCTACCGAGTCGATGGCGTCGCGCTGCACCTGCTGCCACTGCACCGGATACAGGTTGTGCTGGTCGAGCCCCGAGCCTCCAGCGGTGACGCAGTCGGTCGGCAGCCACTCCGCGAAGTCGCCCATCCAGCCGTCCGCTCCCAGCGCGATCGCGTCGGTCATCTTCTTTTTGGCCCACGCTCGCGCGTCCGGGTTGCTCAGGTCGAGCATGCTGGTGTCGGTCATCTTGGCGCCCGTGTACGTGTAGGGCTGGCCGTCGGCCTTCTTGATCAACAGGCCGCTATCCGCCGTCTCGCTCCACGCGGTGCTGTCCTTGTAGATGAACGAGTTGAAGTAGACGAAGAACTTGTAGCCCAGGCCGTGCAGGTCCTGCGCGAGCTGCTCGAAGTCCGGGTACAGCGTGCGGTCGACCTGCCACTCCTCGGACAGCCGGTACGCGTCGCCCACCTGCTCGGCGCCCTTCCAATCCTCGGTCCAGATCACGCTCGAGGGAATGCCGTTGTCCCTCAGCTTCTGCGCCACGCGACGCACGTTGGCGCTGCCGTAGATGGCGTCGTTCCACGGCGCGAAGGCCAGGGGCGGCGGAACGCGCGGACGGCCGAACTTCGCCGACGCGCGCTCGAGGGCCTTGGCAGGCGTCGGGCCGTCGAACAGGTGCAGCTTGGAGGGCATCTCGACCTCGATGCGGGCCGCGTCGTCGCGCTCGGAGCACAGGGCGAAGGTCGCGCGCAGATCGCTCTCGACGGTGAGCACGTAGCCGCGTCGCGCGAGGTATTGAGGAATCGGGATCTGGCTGTTCCACGCGCGCCCGACGAGCATCCACATGCCCGTGTAGTCGTTCGTCGTGTCCTTGCCGACGCCCTCCTCCTGCACGAACGAGATCAAGGTCTCGCCGCGGTGGTCCACCTTCCACGTCTGCGCGCCCAGGCCCATGAAGTGGTCGTCGGCGTTGCACGCGAATCCCCACGACAGCCGCTTGTCCGGCCCGTCGCCCGGTTCCACATCCACTTCCATATGTCCCTCGTCGGGCGACGAGATCTCCAGGTGCGCCATCAGCGCGCCCGCGCTGTCGAGAAGGCGTACGCTCGTCGTGCCGCCGGTGACCGTCGCTTCCGCGCGCTGCGCCACGCGCCATGGACCGTTGGCCGCGTCCGTGGGCTTGAACGCGCCGAACTGCATCTCGTAGCTCTGCGTGATGTCGCGCGTGGCGAAGCCCACCAGCGGGATGCCGTCGTCGCCTATCGTGCCCGCGCCCAGGCCTTCGATCAGCGCGCGCCCGCCGCTCCCCTGGATGTCCAGCCCCGCCGAGTCGGGCCGCACCACCACGGTGAAGTCGCCCACCGACGCCGTCACCGGCGGCGTTGCCCCCGGGGTTTCGTCGGGTCCGCAACCGGACAAGGTCCACGCCAGCACGCCCAGGCAACCGATCACGCCACGCATGGGGCCGAGCTTATCAGAAGTCGGAGTGCCGCATGAGAACACGGACAGCACGCAGCGTGCGGCTGCGCGGTCTGGGGATGGGGCGGCGCGAACAAAGAGCCACGCAGCGCAGAGAGGCACAGCATCAGCTTGCTTGGGGTTAGCCGCAGATTGCGCAGAAAGCGGCAGACAGCTCTGGGGCCGTGCCGACATGGTTCACGCCCCATGCGCCATGCTCGTTCAGACCGTCGGATCGATCCTCGAGACAATCTGCGACAGATCTGCGGCGTCTGCGGCTGCTCGGGATCCCCACGCTCTGGAACCGCACTCCAGCGCGCCGGGGCGCCGGGGCGCCGGGGCGCGGCGCGTCCCTTCAGTGCGGCGCGTCGTGGTAGACTCGCGCGATGGCTTTGCTTCCCCGAATCGCCTTCGCGCTCCCCGGCGCATTGCTGCTTGTCGTGTCCGCTGTCGGAATAGGCTCCCAGCTTTCCTGCGCCGGTCCCAAGGCGTGCGAGCGCAACTCGGATTGCGACCACGCCTACTGCTCCAACGGCGAGTGCAAGCAGGATTGCATCGTGGCCTCGGTCGATTGCCCGCCGGGTTACGTGTGCAACCAGGTTGCGCAGTGCGCGTTGCCGGATGACGCGGGCGTGCCCGACGGCGAGGGGGGAAGCGGCGGCGACGGCGGAACTGCGGGCTCATCGGGCGCGGGAGGCAGCAGCGGAACCGGCGGAAGCGGCGGCTATGCGGGAAGCACGGACGGCGGCGCTGGCAGCGACGGCTCGGCGGGGACGGGCGGCGCGGCGGGAACGGGCGGCGCTTCGCCGGGTACAGCCCGCGAGTTCGACTTCTGTCAAACCGACGCCGACTGCGCAAGTCCGCTGATGTGCCGCGAGGTAATCAAGGGCGCGTCGCTGCGCTGCACCCGCGCGTGCTCGACGAGCTCGCAGTGCATGACGGGCACGCGCTGCACGAAGAGCACTGGCTACTGCGCCTTCGACGACGACGGCAAGGTGTGCGGCGCCGCCGGCCAATGCAACGACTCGTGCGCGGGCCTGGGGTACTGCACCTCGACGTGCTCGACCGCGCTCGACTGCCCGGGCGGCTGGGGATGCGTCAATGCGAGCGGCGGCGTGCGCGCGTGCGTGAGGCTGGACCAGCTGTGCGGAGGTCAGTCCGGATACGCCGCCTGCATCAGCTCGCAGCTGTGCGACGCTTCGCTGCTGGTCAGCGGCTGCACGATGCCGTGCTCTTCGGCGCTCGATTGCCCGCAGCGCGCGCTGGGGCTGCCTGCATGGCAATGCAGCACGAACTGCTCTCGGCCGGGCGACATCGTGGGTGCTGTGCCCAAGGGTCAGGACACGCAGTGGGCATGCAGCGGCTCTGCCGTAGTGAACCTGTGCGCGGACGGGTTGACGTTCGACGCCACGCCGACGCTCACCTGTCCGGTGAGCACGTCGGTCCCCACCAGCGGGCCGTGCGTGCAGTCGTGCCGGTATGCGGGCGGCTGCGGATACGGATGGGCGTGCGTGGGTGTCGGCGACACGGGCAGCAGTCGAATCGGAGTGTGCGTGCAGACGGGCTTTGGGGAGGTGGGGCAGGCGTGCACGGCCAACGAGCAGTGCCTGTTCGGGCTGTGCCAGGGGGGCAAGTGCTCGCGGGACTGCACGGTGGATGGGATTTGTCCGACGGGCTACACGTGTGTTGCGGGGGGCGGTCCGGCGATTGAAGGGCAGGGGTGGCGGGTTTGTTTGTGAGAGGGTACCGGATTGGCTCTAGGAATCCGGGCCATCCGCCGCGAACGGCGTCCACCTGATTCGTGAGGAGCCCTGGAGCCTTCGCTCGGCCGTTTCTCGGCTCGGTCAGTGCCGTTGTCGACATCGCCCGACCCCCTTGGAGATGTCGCCCGACCCCCTCGGGAATCTGTCGAAAGCCTCTCCTCGAGCCCGACCGAGCGTGTTTCGCCAGGCGTTCGGGGTCAGCGTGGCGGATCTTTCGGCCTCTTCAAGGCCGAATCGCGCTACGTGCCAATGCAACCGGGTGTCGTTGCGTCGGTCGCAGGTCTGGACCACCGGCAATGACGACCCGACGCCAGCCGCATCCAGCTGCATGCGCCCTGGTTTCGCCTGCGATCGGCATGGCAGGACAATTTGCCATCTTCGCCGGTACTGCACGCAGTCTCGCGCCGTACCGGCTGCTTGACGAGGGCTCGCTGTGGCAAACGGGACTGCCCGTTTCGCGTCGGGGTGCCCAGGCAGGAGCCACGATGACGCCTCGCCCGAGCGCTCGTCGCCCAACGGCGACCTTGGCGCAACCAACTCGTTCGCTTGCAGCAATCGCTCCGTGTGAGCCCTCGCCTGGTGGCGTCACCCCCTCCCCCCACCTTCCTCTTCCCTCACGCCCGCTCTCGTGCCACTTATCTGCCCGTGTTGCTCGCCCTTACCATCCCCCCCGACTTCCTGCTGCGTGTCGTCGTCGTGCTCGTGCCCATGATCCTGTCGCTCACCGTGCACGAATACGCCCACGCCTGGACCGCCTCGAAGCTCGGCGACGACACCGCCGAACGCATGGGACGCCTCACCCTGTCGCCCCTCGCCCACATCGACATCTTCGGCACCATCCTCATCCCGCTGTTCAGCGTCTTCTCCTCGGGCTTCGGCCTCATCGGCTGGGCTCGCCCCACGCCCATCAGCCCCCAGCGCTTCAGCCGTAACGTCACCATGCGCACCGGCATTGTCGTCACCGCCATGGCCGGCCCCCTGTCCAACCTGTTGCTGGCCGTCCTGTCGATCGCGCTCTTCTCCTTCCTGCTTCGCTTCGTCCCCGGCGCCCTCGCCAGCACAGGTCCCCGCGGCTCCGGCGTCGTCATGCTCCTGCAGTCGATGTTCGTGCTCAACATCGGCCTGTTCCTCTTCAACCTGTTCCCCATCCCGCCCCTCGACGGCTCCCGGCTTCTGCCGCGATCGATGGACGACCTGGTCGCGGCCGTGGGCCCCTACTCCTGGATCCTGCTGCTGCTCATCATCAACTTCGTGCCGTTCCTGCTGTCGGTCCCCGTCGCGCTCATCGCCCGGCTGCTCGAGGCGGTGTTCCAGACTCACCTGTCTGGAGGCTGGTTGTGAGCCAGCCCGAGGAGGCCACGCTCCTGCCCGACGAGCCGCCTCGCGAGGGTGCCTGCATCGTCAACCTGCCGGTGTTCGAAGGCCCCCTCGACCTGCTTCTTCACCTCATCCAGAAGCACGAGCTCGACATCCTCGACATCCCCATCGGCTTCATCACCGAAAAGTACCTCGAGTACCTGGCGCTCATGCAGGGCATGAGCATCGACGTCGCCAGCGAGTATCTGGTGATGGCGGCCACGCTCGCGCACATCAAGTCCAAGATGCTGCTGCCCACGCCGCCGCCCGATCAGGACGACGGTCTGGAGGAGGAGATCGAAGACCCGAGGGCCGAGCTGGTGCGACGCCTGCTCGAGTACCAGAAGTACAAGGCGGCCGCGGCGGACCTGGCCGAGCGGTCGCGCTTCGGGGTCGACGTGTTCGGCCGCGGCGCGGTTGAAGAGGCTCCCCAGGGCCCGGCTCCGCTGGCCCCCACGACCGTGTTTTCGCTCATCGACGCGTTCAACCGCATCGTGCAGCGTCGCAAGATCACGGTCGAGCACGAGGTGGACTTCGATCGGGTGACGATCACCGAGCGCATCAACGAGATCGTCGATCTGCTCAAGGTCAGGCCGAGCGTGGAGCTCGAGGAGTTGCTGCCCGAGCGCATGACCCGCATGGAGTTGATCGTCACGTTCCTGGCGCTGCTCGAGATGACGCGCTTGCGGCTCACGCGCCTGTACCAGGCCGGCCCCTTGTCCCCCTTGCACATCGAGCTGGCCCTGGTGGACGATGGCGCGCCTTCCGAGGAACCGTCTCCGCCCGTGCCCGCCGCGCCATGACCCGCAGAAAGAAGCCCGCCACCGACGATCTCGAGCCGGTCGTGACGACGGCGGGAGTCGATCCGCCCGAGCCCGAGCACGAGCCCGAGCACGAGCACGAGCACGAGCACGAGGCCGAGCCAGACCACGAGCACGAGCCCGAGGCCGAGCCAGACCATGAGGCCGAGCCAGACCACGAGGCCGAGCCAGACCACGAGGCCGAGCCAGACCACGAGCCCGAGCACGAGCACGAGCACGAGGCCGAGCACGAGGCCGAGCCAGACCACGAGCACGAGCACGAGCACGAGCACGAGCACGACCCCGCGGAAGCCACGGAGGCCGTCGCGCCCGAACCCGAGGCGGTCCCCGCGGTCGTTCGCGAGCACCTGCGCGGTTTGGTCGAGTCGCTCATCTTCGTCGCGGACAAGCCCATCACCGCGGCCGAGCTGGCCAAGACCGCCAAGGCCGACCGCGCGCTGGTCAAGGAAGTGCTCGTCGAGCTGCGCGAGCACTACCTGCAGCGAGGCTTCCAGCTCGCCGAGGTCGCCGGTGGGTTCGCGTTCCGCACCAATCCCGCGTTCGCGCCGTTCGTGCGTGACGTCACCGCGCAGAAGCCGGTCAAGCTCACCAGGGCGCAGCTCGAGACCCTCGCCATCGTGGCCTACCGGCAGCCCCTGACCCGCCCCGAGATCGACGACATCCGCGGCGTGGATTCGGGCCCGGTGCTCAAGATGCTCCTCGAGCGCGATCTGGTGCGAATCATCGGCAAGCGCGACGAGCCCGGGCGTCCCCTGGTGTACGGCACCACGCCGGTGTTCCTCGAGTTCTTCGGCCTCAAGTCCCTCAAGGACCTGCCGTCGCTGCGCGAGTTCACCGAGCTGTCCGACGACTCCCGCCGCGTGTTCGAGAAGGTGCTGGGCGAGGAGGCCCCTGAGCAGCTCGACTTGAGCCCGAGCGTGATCGACCCGTCCGCGGCCGCGGTTGGGGCCGAGCCCGATCCCGCCGAGCCGACCGGACAGCCCGCGAGCGCACAAGACGAGACGAGCGCCGAGCCCGCCTGGCAAGACGATCATCCCGACCTGACGTCCCAGCAAGCCGGGGGCCCGTCCGAGATACCGGTCGAGCGGGAGATCGTCGACGACGCCACAGAGGGTTTCCCTCCGGAGCAAGCCGACGCGCCTGAAGGCGAGGGCGACGACGTTCCCGACCGAGACGAATCCGCCGACGAGGACGACGAGGGCGACGAGGACGACGAGGACGACGAGGACGACGAGGACGAGGACGACGAGGACGACGAGGACGACGAGGACGACGAGGACGACGAGGACGACGAGGACGACGAGGACGACGAGGACGAGGACGACGAGGACGAGGACGAGGACGAGGACGACGAGTAACCGTTAGAGGCTGTTCAACCGGCAGGCTGCTGCAGACACACGTCCGCCCGCCGGGTATCGCTCCTCTCCAGCCTGCCGGGTGTCGCTTCGCCGTCACCCACCAGGCCGATCGTAGCGCCCGTCCGCCCCGGGCCGTCCGCTGCTGC
>JAJZQG010000092.1 GCA_021847645.1 Myxococcales bacterium | reverse complement strand
TCTGAGCCTGCGCGCGACACGCGGCTGACGTCGTTGGTGGGTGAGGCTCAGAAGCTCGCACGGGCGACCGAGGGCCGTTGTGCGATCTCGGCCAACGCCGCGAGGCATGTGCGCACGATCTTCATGCTCGAGCCGATTCCGGCCGACGGCCTGCAGGCGGGCGTGATGCCGGGCGCGATGCTGGTAGGCGATCTGCGAGCGCCCGACGATGCACTCGGCAAGTTCGTGGGGCGCAAGGCCCAGCTGCGCCGTATGGGCGAGTTGCTGGCGACGGCAGGGCGACGTCACCTGCGCATCGTGACGCTGCTGGGCGATCAGGGCGTCGGCAAGACCCGACTTCTGTACGAGATGAACCGCCGACTGCGTCGCGGCGAATTCAACGTGGGGTTCTACTTGGCGTCGTGCCCGCCGCGCGCCAAGACGGTCCCGCTCGCAGGGCTGACGTCGATGCTCGAGGTGTTGTGCGGCGTGCGCGAGGGCGATCCGCTCGAGCGCGTGCTCGGGGTCGAGCCGCGGCTTCGCGCCTTGGGGTTGCCGGACGAAGAGCGCAACGCGGTGTTGGGCCAGCTCGGTGCCAAGCGTTCGGGGCAAGCCGGGCCCAATCTGCCGCCGTTGCGGGCCGCCTTCGCACGCATGGTCCAGAGCTTGTGCGAAGACCGCATGCATGCATTCATCTGGGACAACGCGCACGCCCTGGATTCGGAGTCGCTCGACGTGCTGTCCGGCGCGGCGCTTCGGCTCAACGCCATCCGCGGGGTGTTCGTTCTGTCCACGCGTTCGGAGATCGCGCATCCGCTGACCGGGCACCCGTCGCATGAAGTCATCCATATCGGCGAGCTCGACGAGGAAGAGACGGCGAAGCTGGTCGCTGTTCGCGCGGGACTGCGCGAAGCTCCGGCGGAGCTGGTCAAGTTCTGCCGTGAGCGCGCCGGGGGCCATCCGTTGTTCCTCGAGGAGCTGGTCAAGGAGCTGATCGAGACAGGCGCCCTGATTGTGCAGGACGGCGCGTTCGTATCGCTTCGGCTGACCGACGACATCGCGGTGCCGCGGCCCTTGCGGTCGCTGCTCGTGGCGCGCGTGGCGCGCCTGGACTCCGAGCTCAAGGCGGCCCTGTTTGCCGCCTCCGTGCTCGGTGACCCCGTCGACTCGGCGGTTCTTGCGAGCATGCTGGGCGTCAGCGTCCAACACGTTGAGCGCCTGGTCGCCGAGTTGGAGGAACGGTCGCTCGCCCGACGAGCCGGACCGTCGGCGTCCGTGTTGGCGTCTCCGATGCTGCGCGAGTCGATCCTCGATTCCATCCTGGCGGACGGCCGTCGCGAGCTGCACGCGGCCGCCGCGACAGCCTACGAGAGCGTGCTGGGCATCCGCGTGGATCAGAAGGCGCGCCGGGTTGCGGGGCATCTGTACGAGTCGGGTGACCGGAACAAGGCCGCGACGTTCTTTGCGCTGTCCGGCAGGCAACGACTGCGCAGCGGACAGCTCGAGGCTGCGGTCCAGGATCTGCTTCGCGCCTTCGACCTGGCCGATCTGACCCAGCGAAGCTCGGCCGAACTCACCGAGTGGCTCAAGGACCTGGACACGGCGGTCCACGCGGTCCGGTCCGCGCCTTCCCTGCCCGACATCGTCTCCCGCGTGCTGGCGCGGGTCGACGCGGTTTCGTCATCGAGCGACCAAGTCGTGGCAAGGACCCACATCGCCGGCATGCTGGGCGCCGTGCACATGTTCGATGCGGCGATGGAGCACGTCGATCAGGCCTTGAAGCTCGCGTCCGACCGCCTGCCGTTGCGTCGCGCGGCGCTGCTTGCCGGCGCGGAAGTCGCGTTCCGCCGCGGCCAGTTCAAGCGGGCCCTGGAGGTGTTCGAGCAAGTCGACGCCATCGGCGGGCTCGAGCGGGACGAAGCCTACCGGTTGCACATTGGATTTGCCCACACGCACGCCGCCTCAGGCGATCGTGCCCGCGGCCTGGAGCATCTGGAGCGCGCCTCGGAGCTCGCCGATCCCACCGACCTCGCGGCCGCCGTCGAGCGCGAGAAGATCCGCGGTCTCATCCTGTACTTCACGCGCGACTTCCGCGGTGCGGTAGAAGCCTTCGAGCGCGGGGTCGACCTGTCACGCGCGGCCGGGCTGTCCTACGAGGTCGCCCTGGCTTTGCACAACATGGGCGACGCGCTCGTGTGGCTCGGCAGCTTCGCCCGGTCCCACGTCGCGTTCCGCGAGTCTCTGTCGGTCTGCGAGCAGTACGGCTACGAGCGCCTCGCCATCCACGATCGGATGTACGTCGCGTTTCTCGAAGGCGAGAAGGGTCGTGAAGACGCCGTGCGCACGCTGCGCGAGCTCATCGCGTCGGCTGAGGCAAAGGGCTACATCTGGGATATCCTCGACGGCCGGCACTTGTTGGGCACGCTGGCCTATCGCCGCGGCGACCGTCCCCTCGCCCGGGCGGAGTTGACCTTCGTGCGAGACCTGGCGCGCGAGAATCACAACCAGTTGCTCGAGCAGAGCGCCCAGGAGATGCTCGAGCAGATCGACGCCTGGGAATCCGCTCGCCCGTCCGAGCCGCCTCAATAGACGTCGTCAGGGACGGTGACTGCAGGCAGCGACAGGTCGATGGCCGGGATTCCGTCGGGCCCGGCGGCAAGCAGAGCGTAGCGCGCGTAGTTGCCCAGCACGCGCCAGACGTAGCGACGCGTCTCCCGGTACGGAATCTGCGCGACGAACACGTCGAGTTCCATCTTGTCGGCACGCGAGAGCCAGGCTCCCACGGCCTTCGGTCCTGCGTTGTAGGCAGCGAGAGCCAGCGCGACGTTCCCGTCGAAGGTGCGCAAGAGCAGCGCGAGGTAGTTGGTGCCGAGCTGCAGGTTCGCGACGGTCGTCTCGAGACGATCGTCAAGACCTTGCAGGTGCATGCGGACAGCGGTCTTGTGCGCGGTTGCTGGCATCAGCTGCATGAGTCCGAGAGCGCCGACGGGCGACCGCGCGTCGGGGTTGAATCCGCTCTCTTGGCGCATGACGGCGTAGGTCAGGCCGCTGGGGAGCCCCTCGCGTCGTTCCAGATCGCGCACCGCTTGGGCGTACGGCGTGGGGTACAGACAGCTCCAGGCCCAGCGAGTCGACGCCGACGGCGCGGACATCACCAGATCGACAGGAACGAAACGCTGACCAACGCGATAGAGACGTCGCGCGCGGTCGAGGTTGGCGTACAAGGCGCAACGTGCCTCGGTGGAACGAGGGCCCAACGGGGACACGATGCCGTTCTCGTTGTCGACGAGCCAGGCCTCGGCGTCGGCCTCGAGACCCAGGTCATGCAGCAGCCGAGCGGGGCGAGGCAACGGGAGCGCCAGCGGCTCGCGCCGAAGGGCAGGTCCAGGCTGGATCCAAGCAGGGGACGGTTGGCCGAGCGCTCGGAGCCTGGCGTTGGACATCAACGCGGCGAAGCTCAGGGGCTCGCGGTCGATGACGGACCGCCAGAGCTGGACGGCGGCCTTGGTGTCACCGGCCGCCTGGGCGGCCACGGCCTGCAACTGCCGCAGAACAGCAGCGTCGGGGCGGCTGTCTTCGCGCAGGGCGAGCCTTTCGAGCTCGTTGCGGGCTTCTCTCGGACGACCTGCGAGCAGCAGGCACAGCGCGTGCTCGTACTTCGCTTCACCAACGGAAGCCCCCCGACGGTAGCGGGTCAGGTACGAAGCGTAGGCCATCGCAGCGTCTTGCCATTGGGCCTGCAGGCGCAGGAGCCGGGCCCGCTGGTAGCTCGCGCGTTCCGCCCACGTCGAGCGCGGGAACCGAGCCGCGACCTGCGCATACAGCTCGAGGCCGCGGGCGTTCTGACCGGCTCGGGACCAAGCCTTTGCGGCGAAGTACAGGGCCTCGGCGGTGCTGGCCGGGTCGATCTTCGCGGCCTGCTCAAACAGTCCTGCGGACTCCGCGTAGCGTTCACGCGTTCGGAACAAGGCGTGGGCGCGCGCCATGGCCAGCTGTCCGCGGCCGGGCGACTTGCCCGGGGCCGCCTCGGCTCGCTCCAGCTCGTCCAGGGCCTGCTCGGCATCGCCTCCGTTTGCGAGGCGGGCGGCACGCTCCAATCGTTCGGAGGCCGTCGGGACTCGAGACGAGTCGAGCCGTCGAAGGGCTTGCACGGCGTCCTCAGCCTGGTCGGAGAACGGGGCGTAGCGAGCGACGAAACGAAGGTCGGAGACGGCCAGGGCCGGTTGTCCTGCGGCTTCGGCCAGGCCGGCACGCACCTCACGTGCTCGCACGGCATGCTCATCATGACCGTTCTTGGCGGCGCGAATCGCGCGGTCGACCGCGTCGCGGGCGCGCTTCGGGTCACCTGCATGCTGGAAGGCGACGGCTGCCTTGACGAGCTCCTCGACGCTGGAACGCGCGGCGAAGAACTCAGCGGCCCGTTCGACCGGGCCGGCATGAAGTTGGGCCTCTGCGCGATGGAAGGCAACGTCCGAAGCGAGCTCGGGGAGCTGGGATTCGAGGCCTTGAAGCAAGGCGGCGGCGTCGGAGAACTGCTGCCGTGCAAGAGCCACGCGCGCTCGCACGTATCGAATCTCGGGACGTGCCAGTTGGGCCTGGTCCAGCGCGTCCAGGAGCGTGGCTGCGCGGTCCCAGTCCTCGAGCCGAACGGCGGAGACCCACGAGGCGGTATCCGGCTGGGGGGTAGGCACCGCGGGCGCAGGCGCCGTCGTGGGGGCTGGAGCCGAGGCAGCGGGGGGAGAGGACGACGGTGCCGGGGCGGGCGCGGGCGTGGCGCGGGGCTCGCATGCGAGCTCGCGGTGGGCGCACGTAGAGGTGAAAGCCGCGAGCAGCAGGGGGACGATGGGACGAGATCCCAGGTAAATCAGGCGGGAAGCGGCCATTCTCCGTCTCTGACCCAGGGCTCGGTAAGGTCGCGGAAGCGGGCTTCTGTGCGCAGGCCGCCCATGACGGACGCCAGTCCCCACTGCAATCGATTCACGAAGGTCAGGTCAAAGGGAACCTTGACGGGCGCGGGGAGGCGCGGGCTGCCGTCGGCTTCGCGGATGAGATCCCGATGGCCTCGCACGAGGAATTGCACAGCTTCGCGAGCGCCTTCGGGGGAACACTGGTAGGGGGCATTGGTCGCCAGGGGGATGAGCAGCTCGAGGGTGTAGCTGCGGTACAGATCCCAGCTCGCCTTGTCGGTATCGTCGAATCCTAGGAACTCGACGCATGCCCGATCGAACTCGGCCCAATCGGCGTCCATGACGGCCTTGATGTAGCGCTTCATACCCCGAATCATCTCGGGGGGTACGCGCTTGACGCACCCGAAGTCGAGGAAGCCGACTTTTCCGCCGCCCAGGAAGCGGTAGTTGCCGGGGTGGGGATCGGCATACATGACTCCGTAGCGTAGCAGCGCCCGCATCATGAAGGTCCAGATGGTGACGCCGGCGGCATTGCGTTCCTGCTGCGAGGCCTCGTGCCTGAACTGGTCATAGCTTTGGCCGTCGAGCAGCTCGGTGGTCAGCACGCGGCGGCTGGACAAGGAGTGGAAGACTCGAGGGATGTAGACTTGGGGCAGGTCGGCGTTGATGCGTCGGAACAGGTCGACGTTTTCGGCTTCGAGCCCGTAGTCGAGCTCGGCCAGGAAGATCTGCTTGATCTCGTCCAAGGTCTGTTTGGATTGGTAGGGTCGGGCGAGTGGAGCGACGACCATCTCGAGCATGGACAGGCTCTTCAGGTCGTTCTGAACGGCGCGGTCGATGCCGGGGTATTGGACCTTGACGGCGACACGCTCGCCGCTGCGGGTCAGGGCGCGGTGGACTTGTCCGAGGCTGGCGGCCGCGAAGGGCTCGTGTTCCCACTGACCGAAGATCTGTTCGGGGGGGGCATGCAGCTCCTGCTGCACGACGCTACGAGCGGCCTCGGGGGAAAGGGGGGGCGCTTTCTCCTGCAGCTGCTGCAGCAGGTGCTTGACCTTATCCTCATATCCGGGCGGTGCCAGTCCATCGATGTAGCTGAACATCTGCCCGAGCTTCATCGGAAGGCCCTTCATCTCGCCCAGCGTCTTGAGCAGCGCCCGGCCTGCGTTCTTCGCGTCATCGTACGTCCGCTGGCGAGCGGCCCGTTCTTGCTCCTCGGATCGCTTGACGCCGAGCACACGCCGGGCCCCCTCGAATGCGACGGGCAAGGCCCGGGGCGCCAGGGCGCCAAGCCGCAACAGGCGCCCCAGGCGCGATGACGGGGCGGATTCCTGCCCAGAGGACGCCAAGGTACCTTCGGGCTGGGGGCTGGGTGGAGGATACCGCTCGTGGTCTGCCATCGGGTCGAGTGCTGCACACCTTAGCGAGAGGCCGGGCGGGGGGCCAGAACCGTTGCGCCCCGCAGGCCTTTTCCGCCCTGCCCGGGGCGACCACGAATCTTTCGCAAGATGGCCCGGCGCCGCGTGGTAGGCTTGACCGCATGGGTTTCGGGCGCCGCTCTCTGCTGCTTTGTTGCTGCATCGTGTCATCCTGGGTGCCGTCCGGCTGCTGCCAGAAGGACAAGTCCATTGCAACGGACCTGTCTCCGGAAGACTCGGCCCCACCGGCGGATGCCTCGACGCAGACGGTCCCTGAATCGCTGACGACCTCGTCCCCGGCTCCGGGTACGACGCCGACGGCGACCACGATCGCCACCAGCCCCCCGGCCGGGACGGCCACAGCAACCTCTCGGGACGGGGGGGCGACAACACAGGCGGACGCCGGCCGGTGGCCCACTCCTCCCTTCCCGACGCCAGCGATCCCATCGGCCATTCCGCTGCCGTCCGCCTGGCCGCCGGTACCGACGGGATTGCCCAGCGGATTCACGCTGCCGAAAGTGCCGTAGCCATGGGCGTGTCTTCCGCGCGGACGGCCAGGCAGGGTACGCTCTGCGGAGCGTAGCAATCCACGAACGTCGAGTGAATCTCGTGCCCAGTCTCTATGATATCCCCCCCTGGCTGATTCGGACCTTCGCGGTGGCGTTCGGCCTCATCTGGGGGAGCTTCCTGAACGTCGTCATCCACCGCGTACCTCGCGGCGAGAGCGTGGTGCGTCCCGCATCGAAGTGCCCCAACTGCGGACAGCCCATTCGACCGTGGAACAACATACCGGTGTTGAGCTGGGTGCTGCTGCGGGGCCGGGCGCGCTGTTGCGGTGCGCGGATCTCGCCCCGCTATGTCCTCGTGGAGGCAGCCTCCGGCCTCATGGCGCTGGCGATCGTCGAGGTGCTGCTGCTACCCATGCCTCCGGAAACCACGCTCTTGCGGGTCGCGGTGGTATTCGTCTCGGCCCTGGCGCTGGTGTTGGCGTTGATGGCTGCCGCCTTCATCGACCTGGAGCACATGTACATCCCGGACCCGATTCCCTATGGTCTGACCGTGATTGGACTGGCCACGCATTCTCTGCGTGACGTGGGGTGGCGCGACGCGGTGGTGGCGGCGGCAGGAAGCTTCTTGTTGGTATGGCTGGTCTTCGGAGTGTTGTATCGGTGGGTGCGCGGGCGCACGGGCATGGGAATGGGCGATGCGAAGCTGTTGATGGTGGCGGGCGCGTGGTTTGGGTGGAAGGGTGCGGCTTTTGCCCTGATGGCAGGCGCCGTCCAGGCCACCGTGGCCGCTGCGATCGCCCTGGTCGTTCGCGGCAAGATCGACGAGCCCGAGGCGGTGACCCGGGAACGGGAAGAGATTCTCGCGCAGGTAGCAGCCATCGAGGATCCGGCGGAGCGGGCCCGGGCGGAGCGCGAGCTGGAGACCGATCCCATTTTCGAGACGAGTCCCGACGGCAACGCGCTCCTGCGCATCCCCTTCGGACCGTTTCTCGCGCTGGCAATGATCGAATACCTGCTGGTGGGTGACGCTTTGGCGCAACGGTATCTGGGATGGCTCGCATACTGACTCAGCTGCTCACGACCGTGACAGCCGGGGCCGGGCTCGGCCTGTTGTGGGCCGGCGCCTGTGCTCCGCGCATACCTTTGCCTCCCGAAGGTCCCCACACCTCGGCCGACTCCCCGGTCATTGTCGGCACGATGCCCGACACTGTACGAATCGAGACCCTGCCACCCTCGCCCGGCGCTGGCGCGGTGTGGGTGGATGGCAGCTGGAAATGGGAGGGGCGTCGCTGGGTCTGGCAGGACGGCTCCTGGCAGCGGGCTCCGGCCGGTGCCTACTACGCCCGCCCGTCGTTCGTACGGTTGCCTGTACCGGTGTTCGATCGGGCCGATGGGGGAAGCCAGCAGGCCGACGGGGGAAGCCAGCCAATCGGTTACGGCATGCAGCTGATCTACATCCCGGGGCGATGGCACCTGGCGGATGGGGGAACGTGGCAGCCGGACGGCTCTGCGGCGGAGGCCAAATGACACTACGGCCGGCGCGGAAGAACCCTCTTCTCAGCGCACGGCCGTAGGGCAGAAGTTACGTTTCCGTTCCTAGCCAGCGAAGTACGTCGTCGCCCGGCGCTCACCCGACTTCTTGATCTTGCCCATCGACAAGAGCTTCTGAATCGGGCGCATGAGTTCGCGGGTGCTCGTGCCGAGGGCCTTGTTGATCTCCTCGACACGCATCCCCTTCTTGTTGGCGCCCAGCAGCTTCACGACCTCGTCGCCGACCTTGTCGAGTTCGTTAGCCGACCGACGATTGCGCTTGGACGCAACCGGCTTGGCCTTGGGCGCGGGCTTCGCCTTCGGGGCAGCTGCCTTCTTGGGCGCAGCCGCCTTCTTGGGCGCAGCCGCCTTCTTGGGCGCAGCCGCCTTCTTGGGCGCAGCCGCCTTCTTGGGTGCGGGCTTCTTCGGGCCGGGCTTCGCGATCGCAGCGCCCGACTTGTACTGGGACGCGACGTTCGCGAATGCCTCTCCGAAGAGAGCAATCACCTCGTCCGTAAACGCGATAGCAGCAGCACGAATTTTTCCACGGAGTTCTTCAGGGCTCATGGGGCCGAGCTTTCCACAAATCACCTCCACCATACAAGCGAGAAACACCCCGGACTTCGCTTTTCCGATAGCCACCTCGACTCCCACCCTGATAGCCACGCTCGGAGGTGATTGAAAAGCTAGCTCAATTCAATTAGTTGCGCGCACAGCCGCCTTGCGTTTGTGGCCCAGCCGGCTTACGGCGGTGTGGCGATCTTCGCATCCTCCGACAGGCACTGCCATGCCTGCTCTACCGCCAACTGTGTTCCTCGTCTTCATCGCTCGCGTTCTGCATCGCTCGTGTTCTGCATCGCTCGCGTTCTGCATCGCTCGTGTTCTGCATCGCTCGTGTTCTGCATCGCTCGTGTTCTGCATCGCTCGTGTTCTGCATCGCTCGTGTTCTGCATCGTCCGGAACCGTCACCACGTCACCGGTGCTTGGCCGCGGCGCATGTCCGCGAGTGCAGCTCCCGCGCGGCTGACCATCTCACCCACGGATCGCTGCCTACGCGACACGCGCACCACACCCGGTCGACGAGTCGCGCGGAAGACGGATTGGCTCTGCTCCCATGGACAGTGCCAATCGCAGGATGCGCGCGAACGTCCGCGAATCGGAACCAGCGTGGCAAGCGGGCGACGAGACGCGCGGCCACGACTGGCGCTGCGCCCATGGACAGTGCCAATCGGGTGATTGCACGAGGCAGACAGCGGCGCCGGCTGCGCCGATGGACAGTGCCAGTCGGGCAACGCGATCATCGCATGCAAGGTCGCCACGGGAGCTGGCGGGTTGGATTCGCGGGCACAGACGCGCGCTGCATCAAAGGCGCGTCGCAGAAAGATCGGGCCCGGGTGGCGTCGCTCAAGTATAAGCGACGACCCATGGATGCGAACGAGTTGATCGAGACTGTGCGCGACGTGACCCGTCCGGCGCCGGGCATTCGCAGATGGCTGGCGGCTGCGGAAGCCGCCTGCCGCGAGAGCGCGGCGCTCGTGCGCCAGACGCCACTGATGCCGCTCGATCTTCGGTGGCAGCCGTATCGTCTGCCGTCCTCCGCACTGGATGTCGTGGTGGTGCTTCACGGCTTGTTCGCGACAGCGGGAGCGTTGCGGCCATTGCGCCGGAGGATCGAGCGGCTCGCGGGGTTGCCGACGTTGGCGTTCAGCTACGAGCCGGGCTGCGATGTTGCGACGCTTTCCGGCCGGCTGTCTGCGCTGCTGGCGCAAGCTCCGAGCCGGTCGCGCGTGCACCTGGTTGGTCATAGCCTGGGAGGGTTGGTTGCCCGCTACTATGTGCAGGTCGCACCGCGCGATCCTCGTGTGGTGCAAACGATATCGCTGGGAAGCCCCTTTGGAGGCACGCGTGCGGCAGGCATCGTGCCTCGTTTCCTGTCCAGAGATGTGGCAGTTGGCTCGCGCGCACTCGACAAGATCGAACGCGAATGGCTACGCGGCGCGCACGTTCCGCATACGTCGATCGTGGCTTCGCACGATCAGCTCGTTGTCCCGTCGTGGAGTGCCGCCTACCCGCATGGCGACGTCATCGTCGCAGCAGGTCGGGGGCACAACGCGCTGCTGTTCGACCGCGAAGTCGCGCGCCTGGTGGCAGACGTGATACGGCGCCATGCCGCGCGGGGGGAGGCGCTATCGCCGCGTGCGGACTACCGCGTCCCGCATCTGGTGGTTGTTCCCGGGGCTTCATCTGCTGCGGCGGGCGTGGCGACATCGTTGCCTGTTGCCGCGGGGTGAGAGCCGCGCTGCGGGCGGCATCCAGCGAGCCGGGATCCCTGGGCGGCGCGGACCCAGCGCGCAGCCCACGTTCGACGCGCACTTGCATCGTGGTTCGGAAGGCCCTATCTGAAACGCCACCAACTGGAGATGCGTCGATGGGCATGAAGAAGAGACTGATGAAAGAAGGAATGAAGCTGATGAGCGATCCTCGCATGATGAAGCTCATGCAGGACGAGCGCTTCATGAAGGTGGTCATGGCCGCGATGAGCATTCCCGGGCAGGTGAGCACCATTGCCCAAGACCAGACGGATCGATTCGCGCGGATGATGTCCCTTGCCACGGAGCAGGAAGTGCGCGATCTGCGTCGCACCGTTCGCGCGCTCGAGGAACAGCTCGCCGAAATGAAGAAGCGCGAGGACTCGAAGTCCGGCTGATCATCGTTCCGCTCTGCGTCCCAGCCACGCCTGCAGCAGAGGCCACGTCGTCTGGGGCGCGAATCTGCCCACGAGCATGTCCAGGTGCCCGTGACTCACCACGCGGTAGGTCTTGTCCGGAGAAGTGCTGCGCACGAAAGCTGGGCGGACCGATGCGGGCGGCGCCAGGTCGTCGTATCGTCCTGCGATGACGAGCAATGGGGTCTTCATGCGCTCGAAGGCCTGGGCGTAGTCCTCCAAGCCACCAATGTTGCCCGACGCGCGTTGGCGCACTCCCGCGCGAAACAACGTGCGGATCACATCGAAGTTGGCGAAGTCCATGGCGCGGTTGATGTGCTCGCCCAACACGTCGTCTTCGATGGATCCGGGAACGTAGCCGCGGAAGGGCAGAGGCGCGAACCGGCTCTCGAGGAGCACGCGCCCGATGCGCAGCGCTTGGGCGACGGGGTAGAGCGCGACTCCGGTGTGGCCCAGGCCCACCAAGCGGTCCAACCACAACAGCGCATCCCCGACGCGGGAGAGGCCGGGTTGTCCGGCTGCGAAGTAGTACGGGCTTCCCATGGACACGACACCGGCAACGGCACTGCCGAGCCCCGGCGCGGCTGCGTAGGCGAGCAGTCCGCCGAGGGAATGGCCGACCAGAAAAAGCTGCTTGGCGTTGCTGAGTCTGAGCGCCTCGTCGACCGCTGCCGGGATGTCTTCGCGGACGTGCTCGGCGACATCGGTTGCCTTGGGGGCGCCCAGATCACGGCTGCGTCCATGGCCGCGCAGGTCCATCGCGTAGACGTCGAATCCGGCCGACGCGAGGTGGTTGGCCGAGCTGCGCTGAGGAAGGTGCCAGGCTCGACGGTTCTGACCGAAGCCATGCACCAGCAGCACCACTCCCACGCACGCACGAGTCTCCCACGAGCGGGTCCTGGCCATGGCGATCGGCACCGCGCCGCGGGTGGTCACCACCAGGTTCTTGACGAACGTGCCTCGCAGCTCCCGATCGATGGACTCCTCTGCGACCCACTCGTGCAGAATCATGGCGTGTCGACGGCCCGCTGGCGGGCGGGCGAACCGGGCTTCATCAGCAAGACAGTACGGCAAACCCCACGGGAACCTCCTGTGCCCGCACCCGATCGAGCGGCCTGGGCTCGTCGCACGCGTGTGCAGGTGGGGCTTCTCGTCGGAACCATTTCGTGTAGACTGGCACAAATTACGTCACGTGGCACACGGCGTGACAAGGAGACTCGAATGAAACGTGCCGCCGTTGCTTCGTTCCTCGTCTTGTCGGCAATGACCATTTGCGGCCGTGCGTCAGCCGGAGACCCGGTCGGGGCTGTGACCAGCGCTGGGGGGGACTTGCTGGGCGGGCTCGGGGAACCCTCCTTTAATACATTGGAGCTCTTGCCACCGCGGCTCGGGCTTCCCTCCTTGTCTGTCGGAGCTCGGGATGCCGCCGACGAGCAGAGCCCGAAAGCCAAGGACGCCGACGAGCAGAGCCCGAAAGCCAAGGACGCCGACGAGCAGAGCCCGAAGGCCAAGGACAAAGAAGGGTCCGCGAGCTCGTCGGACGCGGAACCCTGGGTGGAGAACGAGAACGAGACCTACAAGTTCGTGGGTCTCCGGGGTCGGTACGTCGTGATTCCGAAGTTCATGTTCAGCCTCTATCAGGCGGACGGCGGGACCACGGTCAGCTCGCCGGGAATCGGGCTGGAGTACGCGGTACGCCGGAACGGGTTCGAGTACGACGGTTGGCTGATGTATGCGAGCTACGGGATGAAGGACAGTCCTTTCAAGGCGAAGTCGGACCCGGACCAAGCCTACGAGATCGTGCGGTCGGAGCTCAAGACGCTGACGATCGGAGCGGACTTCCTGTGGTCCACGCCGATCGACAGCGGCTTTTCCTTTGTGTATGGCGGTGGAGCGGGCCTCGGTGTGGTGTTCGGAAACCTGTACCGCAACCAGGCGTACCCGCCCAACGGAGTGGCGGGCGATCCGAATACGTACGTGAAGTGCCCCGGGCCGGGCATCAACGCGTGGTGCGGAAACGACAACGACCACTATGGCAACTACACCGAACCGAACTGGCTCGACGGGGGCTCGAAGCCGATCGTGTTCCCGTGGATTGCCCTGCCGCAAGTGGGCCTTCGCTGGAAGCCATCGGCCCAATTCGCGATGAGATTGGACACCGGACTGTCGTTCCCCGGACCGTTCTTCTTCGGACTGTCAGGCCAGTACGGCCTGCAGTGAGGGCAGGATGTCCGCACGCTTTCCCGCACGATACGAGAAGGTCTCGGTGCTTGGCAGCGGAGGCGGCGGTCAGGTCTGGGCCGTTCGGGACCGGCTGACCAACGAGACCGTGGCCCTCAAGGCCCTGGCTGAAGGCGCTAGCGAACGCGAGGTTCAAGCCCTGGTGCGAGAGGCAGTGACCCTCTCGGGCCTGGAAGGGCTGGGGGTGCCCAAGGTCCTGCGCTTCGGGCGGCTGCCCGGCAGCCGGCGTCCCTTCATGGTGCGGGAGCTGGTACAGGGCCAGAGTCTGCTCGCCACGATCAGTTCGCCCGAGGCACAGGCGGCCGAATGCCTGGATATCATCGCCCAAGCAGCCGACCAGCTGACCGGGCTGCATCGGGCCGGGCTTCTGCATGGGGACGTCAAGCCGGCCAATATCATCGTATCGGCAGGGAACCGGGCCACGCTCGTGGATCTGGGATTGGCTGCCCCATGGCGGGAAGAGGGCATTCGGCCGGAGGGGCTTACTCCCCGCTACGCTGCTCCGGAGCTGTTCGCCGGCTTGCCGTTGACGGTCCGGGCCGAAGTATTCGCCCTGGGGGCATCGCTCGAGGACGTGCTCGACAGCTGTGGCGGTCAATTGGACGCTGCCATGCTGCGGGAGCTTCGTCTGGTCGCGGCGCACGCAACGCACGAAGACCCTGCACAGCGGTATCCGAGTGCCGACGAGTTCGGAAGTGCGATCCGTCATGCGGCCAGAATACCGCTTCCCACGGCGCAACTCGCCGTGGATGCATCCTGGCCGGTCGTGGGTGTGGATGCCGCAGCCAATCGGCTCCTTGCGTTGCTCACGAGCCTTGCAGCCGGCGGGGTGGTGGCCGTCGACGGGAAGCCCGGAACGGGTCGCACGGTTCTGGTGCGCAGGGTTGCATGGGGCCTGGGAGTCGAGGGGCGGGACGTAGCGTGGGTGGACGAGCGCGGACTGCTTGCTCCCGCCGAGGCGTTGGAGTTGGAGCTCAGCGCCTGTACGCTCGGCGAGTCCACGGTGGTGTTGGTGGATGGGGCGGAGAATCTGCCCCTGGAGGCTCGGGAGCAGCTGAGTCGGGCTCGCCAGGCTGGCTGCAAGTTGGTACTGGTGGCGCCGGCGGAGCAGGCGGCATTGTTGGGGGTGCAACCGGAGGTCTTCACCCTGGCGCCTCTGGCCGATGAAGCGGCGGCCAATCTAGTGCGAAGAGCCATCCCGGCGTTGCCGGACTCGCTGGTCGCGCACGTGGTTGCCCGCGCCGAGGGGCGTCCCGGCAAGCTGCGCCAGATTGTCCGCAGAATCGGCACACAGGCGGCGGTCTCGCCGCAAGACGTGGATCGTCTGACGCAAGACAGCTCATCGAGCCAGGGGCCAAGCCTGCCTCCGCCATCGAGCCTAGTGACGGTGGAGGCCTTGTTGGACCAAGGGAAATTCGAGGAAGCGGCAGCGCACCTGCCGTCCCTTGCGGAACAGCAGACCACCGCAGCGGCGCTGTGCCGGGCGCGGCTCGCGTTGGGACGCGGTGATGCGCATGAAGCGTTGGAGGTGCTGCTCGGGACGCGCGACCGCGCGCGGGAGCATGGCGGAACGCCTTGGAAGCGCTGGTTGCTTCAGGCGGCGCGGGCCTATCTGCGGCTGGGCAAGTATCAAGAATCGATGGACCACGCGCGGGAGGCCGCGCAAGAAGCGGCGGCCGGCGACGCGGAGTCCGAGAGTGTGTCGTTGGAAGCGCTGGCGTGCTGGGGGCTGGCCGAGAGCTACGGGGGAAAGCACGACGAGGCGCAGCGGATGCTGGAGGGCGCTGCGGCGCAGGCTGGGAAGCTGGGCAACAAGCGGGTCGAGGCGGTGGTGCTGGGGAGTCTTGCCGTGGCCCTGCAGCGGGCGGACAAGCTGACGGACGCGCGTGGAGCCTACGAGAAGACGCTGGAGGCTGCGGAGGCTGCCGGGGACGCGGGAGCGGTGGCGAACACGCGTCTGAACCTGGCGGTGCTGGCGCACGGGGAAGGCGACCTGGCGGAGAACGCGCGTCACCTCGAGGCAGCGATCGACATGGGCAGGCGTGCCGGGCGGGGATCGACCACGCGCCAGGCGCTGCTGAACCTCGCCAATCTGGACATCTACTTGGGCCGGTACGTGCGGGCGCGCTCGAGCCTGGAGGCGCTCAACGAGCAGCGCGAACACTTGTCGGCGACGCACCGGGCCCAGCTCATCGGGCTGGAGGCCGAGCTGGCGGCCAGGACCGGGGAGCCCGGGCGGGCGGCGGAGCTCTACGAGACGTGCGCGTTTGCGTGGCAGGCATTGGATCGTGCGGTCGACTCGGCCGAGGCCCGGCTGGAGGCGGTGCTGATTTCGGCCTGGTCGGGCATCGGCGATGCGTCGACGCTGGCGCGGACGGTCGAGCAGGTGGGCGAGACGCTGGGCGAGTCGACGGCGCATCGGACGCAGCTGCTTCTTGCCAGGGGCGCAGTGGCCGCGGCGCAAGACGACGAGCAGCGGGCGAGAGATGCGTACGACGCCGCGCTCGCAGCAGCCAAGGCCGCAGGTCAGAAGGAATGGATCTGGCGCATCCTGGAAGCGCGATCGCGGCTTCGGGCGAGCATGGGCCAGGAGCTGGCAGCGCGGCGCGACAGCGAGGAGGCGCTTGCGGTGCTCGAGGAGATCGCGTCGCGTCTACCCCGCGACTTGCGGGAGGTGTACTGGGACGACCCGCGCCGGCGGGCGGTGAGGATGACGCACTTGGGCACGATGGCGTCGGCTCGCGCGCGGTCTCTTTCGATGGACGCTGCGCGCAGCGCGATGGGCGGCTTCACGGCGGTGGGCCCGCGCTCGTTTGCCCCGGGCATGTCGTCGACGGTCGCTGCGCTGCCGGCCGAGGAGCGGCTCACGCGTCTGTTGGAGATCAACCGCGAGCTGGCCAGGGAGCACAACCTGGAACGGCTGCTCGAGCGGGTCACGGACCATGCGATCACGCTGGTCAATGCGGAGCGGGGCTTCGTGATCCTGGCCGTGGAGGGCGAGCTGGTGGTGCACACGTCGCGCAGCCGGGCCGGTGACGACGTGCATGCCCGGTTCTCGCGGAGCATCGCGGAGAAGGTGATCGCGAGCGGCGAGCCGGTGGTGACGCTCAGCGCGCGGGACGACGACCGGATGGCCGACTACGTGTCGGTGCACCAGCTCAACGTGCAATCGGTGGCGTGCGTGCCCATTCGAGCGCCGGACAACCGGACGGCGGGGGCGCTGTACGTGGAGACGCGGCTTCGGCCCGGCGCGTTGTTCCACGCGGAGCTGCCGACGCTGGCGGCGTTTGCGGATCAAGCTGCGGTGGCCATCGAGAACGCGCACCTGCTGGCGGAGAACAAGTCGCGCGCCGATGAGCTGGCGGCGGCCAACGCGGAGCTGCTCAAGGCGCGCAACCGTCTCAAGGAGCTGCTGGGGCATCGCACCGCACAGCTCGAGTCCACTCGTCGCGATCTGGACGCCACCCGTGCCGTGCTTCGCGGCCACTTCGGCTACCACGGCCTGGTGGGTACCAGCGACATGATGCGCAAGGTCTACGCCCTGATCGATCGGGTCAAGGACATGGACGTTCCGGTGCTCATCACGGGCGAGAGCGGCACGGGCAAGGAGGTCGTGGCCAGGGCGATCCATGCGTCGGGGCCGCGGGCCAAGAAGCCGTTCACGGGCGTCAACTGCGGTGCGATTCCGGAGCATCTGCTCGAGAGCGAGCTGTTCGGCCATCTGCGCGGTGCGTTCACCGGCGCGGACCGGGACCGCAAGGGTCTGTTCCGCGAGACCGAGGGGGGCACGATCCTGCTCGACGAGATCGGCGAGATGCCGCAGAAGATGCAGGCTGGGCTGTTGCGGGTGCTGCAAGACCACCTGGTACGCCCGGTGGGCGGCGTACGCGAGGAACCGGTGGACTGCAGGGTGATCGCGGCGACGCACCGCGACCTCGATCGCATGGTCGCGGACGGCACGTTCCGAGAAGACTTGTTCTACCGGCTGCACGTGGTCGAGGTGCGCATCCCGCCGCTGCGCGAGCGGGCCGACGACATCCCGATGTTGATCGACCACTTCCTGCAGATCTTCGCGACGCGCTACCGGCGCGAACGAAAGACGATCTCGCGCGACGCGCTTCGATTCCTGTGCGCCTGCCCGTGGCCGGGCAACGTTCGGCAGCTCGAGAACACGCTGCTCAACGCGTGGGTGATGAGCGACCGGCCCGACCTGGAGCTCGAGGACTTCGAGCTCGCCGGTCTTCGTCCGCACGGCGACCAGCGACTGGAGTCGTCGGTGCGACGCGTGGACGAAGGCGCCGAGATAGGGGCGTCGTCGCGCTCGGCACGTCCGGCAGTGGACGCGAGCCTGTCAGCGCACCAGGCCACGGAAAAGGAGCGGATCCTGGCGGCGCTATCGGCGTGCAGTTGGAACCGGGTGAAGGCCGCGGAGGCCGTGGGCATCCCGCGCCGCACGTTCTACCGTCGCTTGGCGAAGTACGGGATCCAGTAGGCCGAGACGCTGCGCGGTCAGATGCCGAGGGCGCGAAGCTTCTTGTGCAGGCCCTCGCGCGTGATGCCGAGGGTCTTGGCGGCATTGGTCTTGTTGTTGCCGTGCTCGTGAAGGGACTCGAGCAGCAGGAACTTCTCGACCTGGTCCATCATCTCTCGCAGGGTTCCCTTGACCACGCCGGCGCGCGCCACGATGCCCTCGACGCACCGGATGCGCTCCGAGAGCAGCTCGGGAACCACGAACGCTCCGTCGTCGAGCTGGATGACCAGGCGCTGCACTTCGTTCTGCAGCTCGCGCACGTTGCCCGGCCAATCGTAGGCCACAAGCAGCTCCATGGCCTGTTGGCTGAAGCCGCCGACAGCCTTGCCGATCTCGCGGGAGTAGCGCTTGAGAAACGCACCGGCCAGCAGCGGGATGTCGTCGCGCCGTTCCCGCAGCGGCGGTACCCGGAGAGGAAAGACCTTGAGCCGGTAGTACAAGTCATCCCGGAACCGCCCGGCCTTCACCTCTTGATCGAGGTTCCGGTTGGTGGCCGCGACGATGCGCACGTCGACGTGATGGGCGCGCGCTGCGCCCACGGGACGGATCTCGCCTTCCTGCAGCACGCGCAGCAGCTTGGACTGCAGGGCCATGCTGATCTCGCCGACCTCGTCCAGGAACAGCGTGCCGCCGTCGGCGATGTCGAACATTCCCTTCTTGTCTTCGGTGGCGCCGGTGAACGCGCCGCGCTTGTGGCCGAACAGCTCGCTCTCGAGCAGGTTCTCCGGAAGGGCGGCGCAGTTCTGGGCCACGAACAGCTTGTCGCGACGTCGTGACTTGTAGTGGATGGCGGAGGCGATGAGCTCCTTGCCCGTTCCCGTTTCTCCCTCGACCAGGACGGTGACGCGCGTGTCGACGACTTTGGAGAGCTGGTCGAGCAGGGCGGAGATGGCCGCGCTCTGTCCGATGATCTCCTGGCCGTGAGCGTGGTCGCGAGTGCGCAGGAAGGCATTTTCCTTGGACAGCTTGTCCTGGGCAGCCTCGAGGCGGCGGATGAGCCGGGCGTTGGAGACGGCGAGAGACGCGTTGGCGGCGAACAAGGCGAGCAGCTCGAGGTCAGCGCCGTGCAACATGGCGGGTGCGGTGCGGTTGTCGGCCTGGATGACGCCGAGGATGAGGTCGCCCCTCCACAACGGGACGGCCGCGGTGCTGCGGATCGACGCTCCGACGATCGACTCGGCCTGCGCCACCTCGATGGGTGCGTCGGCCGCGAGCACGGCCGCGCGTTCGCGCACGACCTTGCGGAACACGCTGCGCGCGATGGCTACAGGACCGTCGGGCGCTCGCCCGACGCCGTCGGGACCACGCACGCGCGTCATGACGGGAACATAGGCCGGCTCGCTCGAAGCCGCGTCGTCATCGACCAGAATGACGGTCACATGGGTAGCCCTGGGCACGAGCTGCAGGGCGCCGTCGCCGATGGCCTGCAGGACCTCGTCCAGGTCGCCCGCTGCGCCCACGCGCTTCTGCACCGCGTACAGGTTGCGCAGCGCATCGGGGTCGCGCTCGATACCTTCGCCCACCGGGGCGAACTCTTCGATCCGACGGATGGAGACGACGCGGGTCTGCTCGTCGTCCTCGAGCCGAACGTCGAGCACGGTCAGGTCCTGATCGCTGCCCATCTCGATGGTGAAGCTGGCGCCGACCTCGGCAGCGAGGCCGCTGGCCTCGTCGAGACGCCGGGTAGCGTGCTCTGCGGTCAGTGCCGTGCCGCGGGTCGAGTGCAGGTCTTCGACCATGGTGCGGACGGGCCCCCGCACGATGCGCAGGTGGTGGCCCGAGACGTGGGGATCCTGCAGCACGATATCGTTGTCGGGGGCACGGCCGATGCGGACGACGTCCTGATCGAGCGCGAAGCGTTGGCCGGCTTGCGCGCCCGATCGGACCAGGAAATGGATCATGACCTAGGGATCGTCCACAAAGGCGTGGGGACGCAAGAGGCTACTGACGGGCGAGCAGGCGATACATGACCTGCTTGACCGGAGCGTCGCCGAGAATGAGCATCTGGTCGCCCTTTGCGAGGTCGGTGTCGATGATCTTCTGCATCTGATCGGCGACGGCCTTGTCGCCGCCCGGGGCCAGGTGGTCGATGGCCTGGACGGCGGCGAACTTGATGGCGGCGTTCTTGATGTTGGGCAAGCGTTTGGTGATCTCCATGCGGGTCGCGTCGTTGCCCAGGATGCCGAGCATGTAGGCTGCCTTGATGCCGACGAACTGCTGGTCCTTCTCCTGGACAGCGGCTTCCTCGATCTTGGCCAGGTAGCACTCGATCTTGTCACCGCAGGCATCGAGCAGGCCCTTGGCCTTCTTGAAGGCGTCCTTCTCGAGCTTGGAATCGTTCTCCTTGGGAGCCCAATCGCCGAGCAACTTGTCGACCGTGGGGACCTGGTCCTTGCGCATCAGCTTGATGATCGTGCCGAGGGCGGCGTCGCGAACGACCTGCTTGTCGTCGGCTTCGCCCTTGACGTCGTTGCCGAGCTTGATGAGCACGTCGATGACGCTGGGGTCGTAGAAGGAGGTCAACGACTCGATGAGGGTCGCGACAGCCGGGTCGCCCGGAGGGATGACCGCCGAGGGCGGGGTGCTCTGCATGACGTCGATGAACGCCTTGAGCGACTCGGGGGTCGCAGGGCACTTCGCCAGCTCGCGGGCCAGAATCGCCCGGGTGATCGTGTCCTTGGGGTCGGCCTTGCTCAGAGCGGTCAACAACGGCTGGACACCGTCGGCGCGTCCAATGGTGCCGATGACGAGCGCTGCGGTGCGCACGACGGTGACATCGACGTCCTTCTTGTCCTTGATGACGGTCTTTGCGTACTCGTTGATCTCGGTGTCCTTGCCGAGCAGCGAGTCGACCAAGACGTTCATCGAGGGCTTGCCGATGCGGACCAGCGCCATGATGGCGGTGGCAGCGATGTCGGCCTTGTTGGGGTCGAGCACGACCTTGAACAACGGCTTGACGGCGTCGGTGGCCTTGATGAGGCCGAGGAGCTCGGCGGAGGTCGTCTGCCAGAACTGCTCGTTCTGGTAGGCGCGGATCTTGTCTTCGTTGGTTCCCTTGTCCGCCTGGGAGATCATCTGCATGGGGCGGTTGAGGCGCTCGAGCAGCTGAGGCTTCCAGCTCGGCGAGGCGATGCTGGTCATCGCGTTCTTGATGTCGACATACACGAGCTGGCCCTTGGGGCTGCTGGCCTCGAGCTTGACGAACATGCCGATGATGGCGTCCATCGCGGCCGGGTCGGTGATGTGGGTGTCGGCGATGGCCTGGATCGCGGCCTTGGCCTCGGGCTCGTTGACGTTGGGCTGGTAGTCCTTGAGGGCCTTGATCCACGCGTCCTTGGCGCGCACGTCGCGCGTGTCGGACAGCAGCTTGAGGATCTCGGCCTTGGTTCGATCGTCGCCGCTGCTCTCCATGTAGGCCTTGGTCAGCGGCGGGACGATCTTGTCGAGCAGCTCCTTGACCTTGGGATCGTCGCGGTTCTTGTCGGCCCGCGTCATGGCGTCTTCGAAGAACTGCACCAAGCGCTTGACGGCTGCGGGACGCACGGCCGGATCGTTGAGGCGCTTGGTGTAGTACTCGGGCTGGTTCTCGTCTTCACACCCCGCCACCACGGCAGTGGCGGCACCAACGGCCGTGATAGCGGCGACGCCGAACACAATGGAGCGGATGAGTGGGGAAATCTTTCGCGCGGTGCGGAGCGTGCGAATCATGGTGGCCCTCCGAATGGCCACTCGTAGTGGCCGCAATGGGTCGAACGTCGCCATCCACAGCTTGCCGGCCGAGGCCTCCAAGCCGGGCGACAGGACAGTAAGCCCCGCTGGTGGAGCGTGTCAACTTGCGGATTCGCTTTGGATTCTCGGAACCGACTCGTGCTGCGGCCCGCGCCTCAGTCGCCCTCGTCCCCCATGGGCGCGTCGCAGGTCAGACACCGCTCGGGCAGCGCCTCGACATGATAGATTTCGCCGCACCGTGCGCACAAGCGCGCGTCCCGTTCGAACGTGATGATCTTGCCGCTCGCCCGGCATCGCCGTCCCGTGACCTGGGTGGCCTCCACGGCCACCACCACGCCATCGCTTTCGGACGCCTTGGGCAACGACGCCATCTGGGCCTCCGCGATTTTCACCTTGCTGGGGATGCGGGCCCGGGCCTCCTTCACCAGCCAGGCCACGGCAGCCGGGTGCTCGTCGAGACGCAGCGTGATCTTGGCGTCCTTGGTTTCGACAACCGCCTGTCCATCCTGGAAGGCGATGCTGTCGATCTCGCACCAGGCGACGCGCAACGGCGCACTGTCGCCACGTTCGACGGCAAGGCCGGCGTCGCCCACGCGCACGGCTGCGCCGGCCAACTGGCCCCACAGGATGACGGCAGCGAGCACGGCGGCACCGCCGGCCACGATCCATGGCGCGTATGGCAGTCGGTGGACGGCGAGCCACTGCGCATAGATGCCGATGCCCAGGGCCAGGCCTCCGAGGCCGGTGCCGATCAGGGTGAGCGTGGCGACCTTGGATCGGATCGGCTCGAACCGCCGCTCCTTGCGATCCTCGACCTGCTGCGTACGGCGTCCCTTGGATCCGCCCGAAGATGCCGCCTTCTTTTTCATGACCTCACCACCCGCGATGACGTTTCGGACAGCTTGCGCACACGCGGTCCTTCGTCGCCACCATCTATCACGCTTCCCGGAATCGTGTCGGCTCTTCGCGCGGCAGCCGATCGGTGCTGCCGCCCTTGACCCGGCGTCGCGCCGCGACTCAGGATGGTGACCGTCGATGGGTTCCCGCGTCCTGGTCATTGATGACAGCCAGACCCTGCGAAAGGTGGTCTGCTCGATCCTGTCGCGTCATGGCTACGAGCCGATCGCGGCCTCGGACGGGCAAGCCGGGCTGGATGTGCTGGGCTCCGAGAGCGTGAACCTGATCCTGCTGGATTTCGTCATGCCGCGCATGAACGGCTACCAGTTCTGCCGGGAGCTGCGATCGAACGACACCTGGCGGGAGCTGCCGGTGGTCCTGATGAGCGCGAAGGCCGAGCGCATCCGCGATCAGTTCTTGCGGCAAACCGGCGCCATCGACGCGATCACCAAGCCGTTCGACGCGCGAGGGCTGATCGCGGTGGTCGAAGGCGCGCTGCAGCGGACGGCGGAAGGCCGGGCTCCGCGTGCGCCGGACGCCTCGGAGATGGAGGGCGAGGAGGTGCTGAGCCGGTCGCCCGACAGCATCCCGCCCAGCTCGGTGATGATGGGCCGGCCGCAGGTCAGCGCGCGCGGGCGCAGCGAGCTGGCGGCGATCCTGGCGAGCACGCTGGGTCCGGCGTTGCGGGCGGCGGACCCGGCCGAGCTGGCGGACCCGAAGGCGCTGCAGCGCATCCTCGAAGGGGTGCTGGCACCCGAGGTGCTCAACGAGCTGCTGCGGAGCATGCGCTGGCTGACCTTGGCGCCCAACTCGCAGGAGGTCTTGTACGGCGACCTATCGAGCATCCCGATGGGCGAGATCCTGCAAGTGCTCCAGATGCAGCGGCAGACGGGCACGCTCGAGGTCAGCAACGGCAAGACCGAAGTATCGGTGGCGCTGCGCGACGGCCTGGTGGACATGGCCCAGGCGCGCAACGCGCCGCCCGAGTTCCTGCTGGGCAGGTACTTCCTGGACCTGGGCGTGCTCGACGCCCACCAACTGTCCGCGGCGGTCCAGGAGGCGTCGGCAACCAAGGCGCTGCTGGGCGACCTGTTGATCCAGAAGCAGCTGGTGACCGAGGCGCAGCTCAAGACGGCGCTGACGCGTCAGACCAGCGAGACGATCTACGAGGTGCTGCGGTGGCAACGCGGCTGGTTCCTGCTGCGTCGCGACGTGCGAAGTCCGATCGCCGAGGCTGCGGCTCTGGGCCTGCCGGTGGCCTCGATCGTCATGGAAGGGTTCCGCCGGGTCGACGAGTGGAGGCTCATCGAGGAGTCGATCAACTTCGACGACGTGTTGTTCAAGAACGACCAAGCCATCGGCACCCTGCGCAAGGACGAGCTCACCAAGCACGAGCAGCTGGTGTTGGAGGCGGTGGACGGCCGAAGGAGCGTACGCGAGATCATCGACGACACGCACCAGTCGTCGTTCGACATCTGCAAGACGTTCTATCGATTCTTGCAGTCGCGCATCGTTCGTCGCAGGGCGGCATGACGCGGAAGGCGAGATGATCGACTCGGGCGGGCTGATCGTGGACACGGGCGGGCAGTTGGCGTTCCTGCCGGCAGATGTGGCGTTGTCGGTGATGGGCGCGACGCACATCGTGCCGGTTCCGGGGCTGGAGCCGCCGGCGGTGGGGCTGACGCTGGCCGAGGACCGGGCGGTCGCCGCGATCCGCATCGGCAGCTGGCCTGGCGGCGAGATGATCCTATGCCGTGTCGACGGCGTGCTGGTGACGCTGGTGGGCGCGAAGGTGGTGGCATCGGGCAGGTTCCCGGCGCGGCAGGGCGGCGTGGCGTGGCAGTCACGCCTGGCAGAGACGCTGGACGTGAGACCGCTGCTGTTGCGCGCGGAGGCTGCGATCTGGGAAGCGCGTGCGGTTCCCGAGGATGGAAGGCGGACATGACGAAGGCTGGCAGGGGATGGCGCGATGTGCTGGGGCGCACCAAGCCGGAAGCGCACGCGGAAGGCTCGGACGCCCTGGAGGCCGAGGGCCGACTGTGGCAAGCGCACGCGCAAGCGCGTGAAGCGGCCACGAGCCTCATCGAGCAGACGGCGCAGCTGCTGGCGGATCTCGCCAAGCGGCAGAGCGCGCTGGATGGGCTGCGGGAGCAATCCCGGCATGCCCAATCGCGCGCGCATGAGCTCGGCGCGTCGCTCGTGCGCTTGACCGAGTCGTTCGAGCGCATGCGCCTGCTGGCGCTGAACCTGGGTCTGGAAGGCGCACGCCTGGGGGAGCCCTCCGGCCGCATTCTGGCGTCGGTGGCAGAGGAGGTCCGCGCTCAATCCGAACAGGGAGTCGCCTCCGTGGCCGACCTGCGCGGGCTCATCGACGAGGTCATCCCGACCTGGAACGCGGCGGCGGCGGGTACCGAACGCGTACGCCAGAGCGACAGCGATCTTCGTGCCCACATCGAGAGCGCCCAGGGCCTGGCGCAGCGCATTGGCACCGCGCTCGAGGACATCGGCACCTGGGCACGACGGCTCTCCGACTGCGACCCGGAGACCGCGCGAATCCTGGCGCAAGCCACCGAGCACGCACGTGGCCTGGTCTCGTCGCTGTCGTCGCTCGGGGAGCGCGCCCGCAGGGAGGTCATCGCGGCGACCATCGGCCCGTCGCTGCAGCCTCTGCTGCGGCTCCTGGGCGAGCTGCCTCGATCGTCGAAGCCGGACAAGTGACGCCATGGGCGAGCGCGACACCGAGCTGATACGGCTGCTCATCGAGGAGTGCGAGCGTCATGCGCGCGCGCTCGCCGACGGCTCGGCCGATGCGTCGTCGTTGCGCAGGACGTTGCACGCGGTCAAGGGCTCGGCCGGCGTGGCGGGCGAGACGGCGCTGGCGGACGCATTCGCGCGGTTCGAGCGTCGCGCGCAGGAGGGGTCGGTGCGCGAAGAAGCCGTGCGCGTGCTGCGCGACGCGATCGAGAATCTTCGCGCGGGTCGCGACGCGTTGCCGGACAGCTGGCCGACGCCGCCCGCGGGCCTGGTGGCGGCCGCGCTGCCGGCGGAGCTGGCGGGCTGCTACGTGTCGGAGATGCGCGAGCGCATCGCGGGTCTGGACGCGGTGCTGGCGGACGGCTCGGAGCCGAAGGTTGCGCTCGAGCAGGCTTTTCGGATCGTGCACGGCATGAAGGGCGCCGCGAGCGCGGTGAGAGACGAACCCGTCGCGTGGTTCTGCCATGGGTTGGAGGCGCGGCTCGGCGAGGGACTGCGCGCCCCGGACGCCGGCGTGCGATCGCTGGAAGATCTGTCCGCGTGGCGATCGATGATCTCGCAGATGCTCGACGCGCCCGGCCGATCGCTGCAAGTGCTTGCCCGGCAGCCCGACGAGGCGCCACGCGACGACGCCGTCCCGACAGCTCCGTCCTCGGGGCCGTCTGCCGCGGCAGCGGACGAGTCCTGGCTGCACGTTCCCTCGGCAGCGATCGACCGCGTGCTCGAGCGGCTGCGGCTGGTTGGAACCTTGAGCCGGGAGACGACGCACCAGGCAGATGTGGCGAGGACGACGGCGCGATCGCTGCGCTCGGCCCGCACGAGGCTCATGGAGGCCAGGAGGCTCATCGGCCCGCCGCGTCCGTGGGGTGTGCCCGCGGCTGCCCTCCAGCGTGTCCAAGAGGCCGAATCGCAGCTGGCGCACGCAGCAACGTCGATCGAGCGCCTCGCCGCGACCTCCAGCGAGCACGCGCGCGCCGTGCAGAAGGGCGCGGCCGTATCGCAGATCGACTTGGAGAGCTTGCGCCGCGCCACGATGGCGGTCGTGTTCGACAAGGTTCGCGCCGCAGTCGAGGCGTCGGCGGATCGACGCGGCGACCAGGTACGGGTGGAGGTCCGAGGCGCGGCAACACCGGTGGAGCGACGGCTCGCGGATGCGTTGGTCGACCCGGTGCTGCAGCTGGCGCGCAACGCGGTGGCCCACGGCATCGAGCCGGCCGAGCTGCGCAGCACGATGGGCAAGCCGCGCCACGGATCGGTGGTGCTGGCGGCCGAGACGCGCGGGGCGCACCTGGTCGTGTCGGTGCAGGACGACGGCGCGGGGGTGGACGTGAGCGCGCTGCGCGAGCGTGCGCTCGAGGCTGGCCTGATCACGCCCGAGACTGCGCGCGACGTGGACGACGAGGCGTTGGTGCACCTGGTGTTCCTGCCGGGTCTGACGACGCGGCGGGCGGCGGACCTGTTGGCAGGGCGCGGCGTGGGGCTCGATCTGGCGCTGCACGCGGTGCGCCGGCTCGGCGGCACGATCCGGATGCACAACCGTCCCAGCCAGGGCCTTCGCGCGGTGATCGAAGTGCCCCTGGTCGAGCGCGGCCAGATCCGCGTCGTCTGGGTGTCGACCGGTGCGCACCACGTCGCGCTGCCCGCCAGGCAGGTGCTGCGCGTGCGCCCGCGCCACGAGTTCGCCGCGATGCCCCGGTCCCTGGCTTCCTGGCTCGACCCGCACATCCACGGCGCCGACGACGGCCTGGTGCTGGACCTGGTTTCCGACAGCGCGGGGGACGAGTCCTGGTTGTCGTGCAGCGTGCACAGCGTGGATGCGATCGAGGAGACGTCGGTGCGGCCGGTGCCGCCGCTGGTGGCTACGGCAGGACCCTACGTGGGCGTGATCCTGGGAGCGGACGGGACGCCTGCCTTGCTGGTGGACGCGCTGGTGCTCGCCGAGCGGCAACGCGCCGTGTCTGCCGAACGCACGTAGGCCGTTCAACCGCTGCTCGGATACGCCACTGGAAACCTGCGCGGGCGTCGCTACGCTTGCGCGGTCCACATGCCTCTTGTCAACGTGACCGTCGATCCCCTGGCCGCCGGCGATCCCGACCTGGACGCCGTGCACCGCATCGAGCGAGAGTCGCTCTCGTCCGGCGGACACTCGTGCGTGGCCGACCAGCTCGAGCAACCGTTCACCCATGCGTGGGTCGCGCGGGACATCGGATCGCGGGCGCCACGCGGGTTCATCGTCACGTGGCTGGTCGCCGACGAGCTGCACGTGCTGGATGTGGCGACCGACCCGCAGTTCCGCCGGCAAGGCGTGGGGCGCGCGTTGATGAACGAGGCGCTGCACTTCGCCCATGCTCACGCAGTGCGGCTGATGCTGCTGGAGGTGCGTCGGCACAACCGCCCGGCCGTGCGGCTGTACAGGACGCTGGGCTTCGCGGTCTCGCGCCTCCGATCGTCGTATTACGACGACGGGGAAGACGCGCTGGAGATGACTCTTGTACTCGACCCGGAAACGGGCGACATCGTGCCGGGCGTGGACGAGGTCCAGCTCGAGGAGGCCTAGTGGAACACCTCTGCAAGCACCCACCGAATGCGCGTCAGGTGACCGTCCCGCTGGTCCGGCGCGACTCGATCGGCACCAGCCACCACGTGCTGACCTTCGAGTTCGACGAGCCGCTCACCGCGCAGGCCGGGCAATTCGCCATGGTGCGCGGGGCCACGTGGGGCGAATCGCCGTTTCTTCCGCGCCCGATGAGCCTGATGTCCGGCGGCAAGCGTCCTTCCCTGCTGGTCAAGGTGGTGGGTGAAGGAACGCGACGGCTCGCGTCGTCGCAGCCGGGCGACCTGTTCTCGATCCTGGCCCCGTTGGGGCAACCCTGGTCGGACTGCCCCGACGACCGCGTTCCGGTGCTGGTGGCTGGCGGCGTGGGCGTCTGCCCGCTGCTGTTTCTCGCACGCACGCTGGTGGCGAAGGGCAGGAAGGCCGTTGCGCTGTACGGCGGCCGATCCGCGGGCGACCTGGCGCTCGAGGACGAGATCCGGGAGGCCACCGATCTGCGCGTGACCACGCAAGACGGAAGCGCGGGCGATCGCGGTCTGGTGACCGATGCGCTGCCGCGGCTGCTCGAGCAGATCAGAGGCCGCGCCAAGGTGTACACGTGCGGTCCCGAGCCGATGATGGCCCGCGTGGTGGCCTTGGCGAAGCAGGCCGGGGTGCCTTGCGAGGTCTCGCTGGAGACGGTGATGGGCTGCGGCTACGGCGTGTGCCTGGGCTGCGCGGTTCCGAAAGCGGACGGCGGCTTCCTGTATGCGTGCAGCGACGGCGCGTGCGTCGACGGCTACTCGATCGCGTGGGAGAAGGGACCATGACCGAACCGGATCTGAGCGTGACGATCGGGTCGCTGACCTTGAAGAATCCGGTGATGTCGGCGTCTGGCACGTTCGGCTACGGCGTGGAGTTCGCCACGTTCTTCGACATCTCGAAGCTGGGCGGCGTGGCAACCAAGGGGCTGAGCCTGCAGCCGAGGGCGGGCAACCCGCCGCCGCGCATCCGCGAGACGGCCGCGGGCATGCTCAACGCCATCGGCCTCGCCAACGTCGGCGTCGAGGCGTTCTGCGCCGAGAAGCTCCCTGCGCTGCGCGAGTGCGGCGCCACGGTCATCGCCAACATCTTCGCCACCAGTGTCGAGGACTTCGCCACGCTCGCCACCCGCCTCGATCGGGAGCCAGGCATCGCGGCCATCGAGGTCAACATCTCGTGTCCCAACGTGGACAAGGGCGGGCTGGAGTTCGGCATCGATCCGGTTGCAGCGGCCAAGGTCACGGCCGCGGTGCGCGCGGCCACGCGCCTGCCGGTGTGGGTGAAGCTCTCGCCCGAGGCGGGACGCGTGGCGCTGGTGGCGAAGGCCTGCGAGGAGGCTGGGGCCGACGCGCTGTCGGCGATCAACACCATTCGCGGCCTGTCGATCGACGTGGAGACGTGGAAGCCGCACCTGGCGAATCGCACCGGAGGACTGTCGGGCCCGGCCATCAAGCCGATCGCGGTGCGGATGGTCTGGGAGGTGTCCCGCGCGGTGAAGATCCCCGTCATCGGAATCGGAGGCATCTCGAGCGCGCACGACGCGATCGAGTTCATGCTTGCGGGCGCCGCCGCCGTGCAGGTGGGCAGCGCGAGCTTCCGCGATCCGCTCGCGTGCTTGAACGTCGTGGAGGGATTGCGCGAGTACTGCCAGCTCAGGCGGATCAACGCCCGCGACCTGACCGGGAAGGTCGTGCTCGGATGACCTCGCGCCGCTCGCTCGTCGCGCTGGGATGCGCGATCGCCGCCGCTTCGTGCGATTCGGCCAACAGCGCCTCGGGCGGAACGGGCGACGCGGCGCGCAGCCCGAACGCGACGATCCTCCCTGCCCCACTGGCGTCGGCGCCGCCGTCGGACATGACGGAGGGGCGGGACGGGGCCGCGGACGTGCCGGTTGGGGTCCCTGCGGACTCGCGGGGACGGCCGCTCTTTCCGGAAGCCGGGCCCATCGAGCCGACGACGATGATCGCCGATCGCCCGATCGAAGCGGACCGGTTGACGTCGCGCGAGGTCGCGGGCGTCACGCTCGCCGCCGAGTGGCTCTGGACGAAGCTGCCGGCACCGGCGTCGGGGGCCGAGGTGTCCAGCGCAGGCATCGACGCGGCCAGGAAGGCGACGCGGCGCACGTGGCAGATCGAGATCGCGGAGAGCGGGCGCATGCGGATCATCTTCGATTCGCCCGCGTTCGCGCTCTCGCAGTACACGGAGCTGCGCGCACGCTACGACTTGTACGGCCACGTTCTGGTCTGGCCCGAGGCGCAGACCTACCGCACGGTGGCGCCCGGATCGCTGCGCGCGCTGATCGACGAGCGCCGTCTGGACGTGACGCCGCTGATGCCCGCCAAGGTCTCCGTCGGTCCGAAGCGCGGCCCTCGCTTCGGCTTCCCGGTGTCCTCCGCCGTGCTGACCACCGCTACGGGCAAGCTGGTGTTGGACCAGGCGCACACGATGAACGTGAGCGCCGGTGGCCCGCTGCTGTGCAGGACGCTGGTGGAGTTGGTGGGCGCGGAGCCCAACACCGACGTGTGCGTGCCCAACAACGTGCCGGTGAACGCCGAGTACACCTGGCCGGACGGCGCCGCGGTCTCGTTCCACGTCAACACACTGCAGATTCGGCCGGACTTCCCGCAGGTGATGCTCAGCGTGCCGCCGGCTACCGCCGCGTTCGCCGAGTCGGGCCTGCCGTCCACGCCCTCGGGCGTCTTGCTCACGCGCGAGCAGTTGGCCGCCTTCCGGACGCGCGGCATCGAACCGACCGCCGATCGCAAGGACCCGGAGGCCGCCGGCGCTCCGGCCGAAGGCTTCGTCGCGGTCAACGACACCGACGCCCTGCGCTTCGTGCTCCTGGACGGCGTGGCCGTGGCGTGGGTGCCCGCGCGCGGCCAGCAGTACGTGGCCGGTACCAACCGCGGCCGCTACTCGGTGCAGTGGCGGTCGTTGCTGGGCAGCTACATCGGCGACCCGAAGCTCATCGAGGTCCCCGCGCGCATCGTGCTCGGCGAGCCCGGAGACGCCGGCACGCCCGCCACGCCCGCTTCCTCGCGGTGATCACCCCGCGGCCGCGCGCCGCTTGTAGCGCAGCCTGATCACCGGGATCCCCGCCGCGATCGCACGACGCTCCCGGTTGCCCCGTGAGCTCCAAGGGCTCTCCGAGAGCCGCGCGCTCCCGCCCTGCTCGCCGTCGGCCTCGAACGCCTCGTGCGCGTCGATCAGCGTCTCGTACGCCACGCCCCGGTCCTCCACGTCGGTCTGCACGAACAGCATCCCGCCCGGAACCAGCAGCCGCGCGATCTGATCGAGCAGCGGCCGCGTGACCACCAAGCGCTTCTTCTGCCTGCTCTTCCACCACGGATCCGGGAAGTGCACGAAGAACGCCTGCACGCACGCCGGCGGCTCCAGCCTCGGCAGCACCAGCCTTGCGTCGTCCGCGTACACGCGCGCCCGATCGCCGAGGCCCGCCCCCTTGAGCCGGTCGTCGACGATCGTGGCCCACTTCCAGCGTATCTCGAGCCCCACGACGCGGGCGTCCGGGCGCTCGCGCACCCGATCGAGCAGGAACAGGCCGCGGCCAGGGCCAATCTCGATCTCCAGCGGGCCTGTGCCCTGCACGGTGAGCGAGCGCGCGTCGATCGGTCCGGTGCGCGCGAGGTGTGGCGCGTGGGCGTAGGGATAGGGCGCCTTGACCTTCGTGGGAGCAGGCTCTGTCACAGCGCGCGTGTAGCGCACGCGGCCGCCGAGACCAAGCGTTTGGTCGACGTCGCCCGGATCACGGGTGCGGCGCGTGCGCACCAACGCCCCGAGGCGCCTCAGGGGCTGTTCAACCGGCCGGCAAGGGGGTGGCGGATCCGCCGCAAAAGTGGCGGCCGCCACCTCGAGGTTGCGTCGAGGCGCGGGAATTTGCAGGGATGTGGGGGCGCAGCTCGTGGCATGGGAATCGCATTGCCGATAATGTGCCGACGCGAGTGCGCATGAACGTCGGCAAGGGTGTTTGACAGGCGAGCGGAAGGACTGGGGACGGTA
>JAJZQG010000091.1 GCA_021847645.1 Myxococcales bacterium | reverse complement strand
CAGCTCGCGCCAGCCTTGCGGCAACAGACCCTCGAACACCGACCATTCCACCAACGCGTCATTGCTCATCCCACGGCGCTTCGCCCATCCGCTGCGGCCGGGCCAACTTTTCGCTTAACGCCTATGAGGCGGCTCCCCCCGTTCGCTCGCCCTGGGCATGTCCGGCACGACGGCGGACAGCCAGCCCGCGCAGCCGCCGTTCGATCGCATACGACCACCTCCGGGCGTGGTGCGGGTCGGTTATGTCGATATCGCTGGCCGGACCGCGCCAAGGCTGCACGTGCACCTCTCTCCCGGCGGCATCATGATCCGCGCCGGAATGGCCACCGACGGTCCGGCCAAGAAGGGGACCGAGGCCGAGCTTCTCAAGTGGCTAGAGGGTCGCGTCGCCAAGGCCCGGGAGGTCACGTTCACGGCGGACCCGTCCACGCGCACCGGCTTCGTTGCAGCCGCAGTCTCCCTGTGCGACCCGCAGGACGCGGTTCGTCTCGGCCCGGCCGTTGACGCGGACCATGCGTTCGATCTCGGCAAGTAGCCGTGCGCCGACGCTCTCAACGATCCGGATCGATCGCCAGTATCTTGACGCACAGAATGCGATCCGACACCGACATCGTTCGCTCGGTCGTCTTCAGCATGGCTCGATACTTTGCGAAAAGCGCCTTGTCGATGCCCAGTCGCCGCCGCACCAGAATGGACACCTTGTCCGTCAGGGACGCGTTCAGCGGTCGCTTCAACAGCAGGTGCACCTCGATGGCATAGTCGAACCACTTGCCATCCCCTTTGGCGTCCGCGAGCTTCAGGGCATACGCGCATGCCACCGCCATCGTCGCCTCCGGCAGCTCCCGGCCGTCGCGCGCGCCGTCGAGCACCGAACGCAGATGTCCCGACAGCGAGCGCTCAGCCAAGTCGACGCGCCCAGCGGCCAGCAACCGGTCCGCGATGGCTCCCAGTTGCTCGAACACGTCCGCCTTGCGGGTTCGCTCCGATAGGTCCGGCTTCTCGGGGCTCGGGGCAGCCGGCGGCGCGGTGGGATCCATGACCGGCTCTTCGCGCTGCGCAACGAGTCGCTCGTGCGACTGCTCCGCGTCCGCGGTCTCGACGGCCACCACCGCCAACTCCGCCGAGCCGATGGCCACCATGTCTCCCGCCCGTAAGGGCGTCGGACGATCGATGCGAGAACCATTCACGAACACGCCGTTGGTGCTGTTCAGGTCGCGGACCACGACCACGTCGTCGGTCACTTGGATCTTGGCGTGCACACGCGAGACCATCATCTCGTCGATGGTCAGGTGACAGGTCGGCGCACGGCCGATGAGCAGGTCGCCGCGGACCAGCGGGATCTTGCGTCCTTCGTAAGCAAGGGTCAGCGGGCGCGCGACCTTGGGGGGCGGTGCCGGCGGTGGGGAGGTCCCACCGGGCAGAGTGATACGAGGATCGTACACGCTCCCAGCGTAGCTCATCTCGGGCGCCGGGGCGACCACGGGCTGCGGGCGACGCACGTTGCGTGGCGGCCCGTCGGCTCGATGCGGTGGCGTGTTGGCTAGCGCGCCGCTTCCTGACCGGACGGACGCGACGCTGTCCCGGCGAAGCGGTTGAACGCCGCCATCAGCACGCAGGCGGCGATTCCGAACAGGAACAGCACGGTCCACATAAGGGCCGGACGATGCAGTTGCTCGCCGAAGTACTTGACGAGCCGGCCACCGACCTGTCCGGCCAGGAAGGAGCCGAGCGCGATGGGTGCGAACGAATAGCCCATGAACAGGCCGGTCTGCCCCGGCGGGGCGAGCAGGCTGACATACTCGTAGAACCTCGGAGCCTGCGTCATCTCGCCCAGGGAGAAGACCACCAGTGCCGCCACCACCGCCCACATGCTGGGCGCCACGCCCACCAGCAACATCGAGCACGAGGCAATCATGCCGCCCACCAGGATGACCTTGGTCGGGGAGACCTTGCGCCAGATTCGATTGACCAGCACTTGCAGCGCGACCACGCAGCCCGGCCCGACCATCAGCACCAGATCGGTGTTGGCCTGCGGATCGACGTAGGTGCGGATGTACATGGGCATGGCGATGTAGAACTGGAAGAACATCATCCAGAAGACCGAGAACACGGTCAGGAAGAAGATGAATCGCCAGTTGCGAAACACGCGCAGCAGGTCGAGCAGGGCGGCGGCCAACGGCTTGCCTTGCTGCTCGCCAGGCCCGGGCGCGGGCTCCCGGAACGCCGCGAGCGTCACCACCACCATCAGCGCGCAGATGCCGGCGCCAACCTGGAACACGTGCTGAATGCCCCAGTGCAGCCTCACCAGATTGGCAATCAGCGGACCCACCAGACCGCCGACGTTCACTAGCATGTAGTAGACCGAGAAGCCCGTAGAGCGCGTGGCTTCGCTGGTCGTGCGCGACACCGTGCCGGTGACCACCGGCTTGACGAATCCCGCTCCGGCTCCCGAGATGACGAGCATGCCCGCAACCAGCCAGGCCAGAGACGAGCCCAGGCCGAGCCCCTGCACGAAGCTCGAGCGAAGCGAACCCAGCAAGAAGTAGCCGGTCGTCAGGATCAGGTACGCCAGCGTGAGCGCCCGACGGAATCCCATCTTGTCGGCCAGGGTACCGGCCAGGATGGGCATACCGTAGACGACGGTGCCCGCCAGGCCCACGAGCTGCGAGGTGGTCTCCTTGGAGAACGCCAAGGTCTCCCCGAGGAAGATGGTCATGACGGCCTGGTTGCCGTAGAACGCCATGCGCTCGAACAGCTCCGTGCCGTTGGCTACCCAGAAGGAAGGATGGTACGCGGGCTTGGAAGGCACCGGCGGCGCTGCTGTGTTCAAGGTCGACAAGGCGCTCCGAATCGTTGCGGTCCGTATTCAAGCCGCCCTGGCCGCGAACGGCGGGCGACGGGAGCACGGCGAGGGCATCCCGTCGGCCCCCGGACGGCCCGGACGAGCTACGGGTTGACGATGAACTTCTTCTCGTTGCGCTCGAAGTAGCCCACGATCTGCCTGGCCGCGGCCAGGCCGGCGTTGACGTTCGCCTCCTCGGTCTGCGCGCCCATCTTCTTGGGCGTCATGTAGACCCGATCCGCGAACTTCTCCTTGATCACGGCCACGGTCGCCGCCTCCGGCTCGATGTCGGTCGCGTAGCGCAGGTCGGCCCGCTCCTCCAAGGCCTTCAACAGCTCCGCCTCGTTGATCACTTCCTTGCGCGCCGTGTTCAGCAGCGTGCCCCGCTTGGGCATCAACGTCAGCAGCTTCTGGCCGATCGAGCCCTTCGTCTCTTTGGTCGCCGGCATGTGCAGCGTCACATAGTCGCTCCGGCGATACAGCTCCTCGACCGTGGCCACCGGCTCGATGCCCCCCGCCCGAATCGTCGCGCCGTCGACATAGGGATCGAACGCGCGCACCGTCATGCCGAAGCCACGCGCAATCTCCGCCACCGCACGGCCCACGGCGCCGTACGCGTGGATGCCCAGCGACTTGCCTCGCAGCTCCGTGCCCGGCTTGCCGTTGAACTTGTTGCGCGCCATGTACACCATCATTCCGAACACCAGCTCCGCCACCGCGTTGGCATTCTGGCCGGGCGTGTTCATCGCATCCACGTTCTTGGCGCGAGCCGCCGCGCCGTCGATGTTGTCGTACCCCGCGCCCGCACGCACCACCAACGACAGCCTCTTCGCCGCGTCGATCACTTCCCGGTCGATCTTGTCGCTGCGGATGATCATCGCATCCACGTCGGACACGGCGGCCAGCAACTGCGCCTTCTCCGTGTACCCTTCCAGCAGCGCAACCTCGTAGCCGGCCGCTTTCAGGATGTCCGCAATCTGGTCCCGTGCAACCTTCGCAAAAGGCTTGTCTGTGGCAATGAGGACTCTTCGAGACATGGGTCACCTCGTCCTGTCAGCACTCCAGGGCCCGTGTCTGTACTCCATCTGGCCCGGCGTCACAACGGGCGCGTGGCGCCCTGGCCCTTGACGATTCGCCCGTCACGATGCCACCCTGCGCGCCCATCCAGAGGATCTCGACCATGCCGCTCGCCTTCCACCTCGACGAGGTCATGAGGGGCTCGCACCACTTCGTAGACCCCTCCTACGGCGACGCCGCCGAACGCCCTTGCTGGTTCCGCCTGCGCTGGGGCGCCCCCCTGCTCGCGTCCATCAACCCCTTGTCGTCGCGATTCCTGCGCTACGACGCCGCGGGCACCATCGTGGTCGACGGGCTGACCGACGAACCTGCCGCATGCACCGGCACCCTCGAGCTCGACTACTTCGGCGACAAGAAGATCACCTACGATCTGCACTTCTCCGCACGGGGCAGCACCTACCGCTACCTCGGCGAGAAAACCGACGTCGACCTGAGGCACCCGCTGCTGCTCATCAAGACGCACACCACCTGCTATGGCGCCGTCACCGATGACGCCGGCCAGTTCGTGTCCAAGTCCGTCCTCCACTTCGACCTGGAACACATGGCGCAGTTCGCTCGCACCATCCGGTTGGAGCGAACCTGATCCGGCCGGCCCGCGGCTTCACTCCGCCCGCCAGCCCCTCAAAACGCCCGGAGGCACCACGTGCGACTGTATCACCTCGCCCTGACTCTCCCTTTGCTGCCCATCTTCTGCTCCACCACCGAGCCGTCCATCACCCAGGCGTCCGAAGGACGTCCCTTCAACGTGCACGACCTGGTCTCCCTCGACCGGGCCTCGCAGCCCGCGCTCTCCCCCGATGGAAGCCATATCGCGTTCGTGCTGCGCACCACCGACCTCGAGGCCAACCAGGGGCGCACCGACCTGTGGCTCATGCGAAGCGACGGTACCGACCTGAGGCGCTTGACCACCAATCCCGCCAGCGACACGGGCCCCCAGTGGATCGACAACCGCACCGTCGCGTTCCTCTCCACCCGCTCCGACTCGCAGCAAATATGGGCCATCGACATCGACGGCGGCGAGGCACGCCCGGTCAGCCACCTGCCCGTCGACCTCGACAACCTGCGAGTGTCCCCCGATGGACGCCTGCTGGGATTCAGCGCCCAGGTCTATCCGGACTGCGACGACCTGGCGTGCACGGCCAAGCGCGATGAGGAGAAGAAGAAGGTCAAGGCCACCGGCGAGCTGTACGACTCGCTGTTCGTTCGTCATTGGGATACCTGGAGCGACGGCAAGCGCAATCACCTGTTCGTGTTGCCTCTGGCCGGCGGCGATCCGGTCGATCTCATGAAGAAGCTCGATGCGGACTGCCCCACGAAGCCCTGGGGCGGTATCGAGGACTACGACTTTTCGCCCGACGGCTCCCGCGTCGCCTTCTCCATGAAGAAGCCCATGGGAAGCGCCGAAGCCTGGTCCACCAACGAAGACATCTGGCTGGTACCGACCGACGGCTCCGCGGCACCCCAGGACATCACCGAGAAGAACGAGGCCCGGGACTCCCAACCCGTCTTCTCCCCCGACGGCAAAACCATCGCGTACCTGGCCATGCAGCAGCCCGGCTACGAGTCGGACCGCTACCGGATCGTGCTGCACGACATGGCATCGGGAGAAAACAAGATCATCACCGAGGCCTGGGATCGATCCCCCTCCTCCCTGTCGTTCTCCCGCCGAGGCGACACGCTCTGGGTCACCGCCGACAACTTCGGCCAAGTCTCGATCTTCAATGTCGACCTGCCGTCCGGCAAGCCCAAGCTCGTCATCAAGCAGGGCACCAACGAATCACCGATGGACGCCGACAGAGGGCTCGTGTTCTTGCGCGACTCTTTCACCTCCCCGGCAGACTTCTGGCTCGCGTCGACCACGGGAGGAAACGAGAAGCGCCTCACCGAGCTCAACCGCGATCGGCTCAAGGGCGTGGGCTTCGGCGGCGCCGAACAATTCACCTTCACCGGCGCCAAGGGCGACACCGTCTATGCCTATCTGGTCAAACCCGTCAACTTCGACCCCTCCAAGCGCTATCCCCTCGCCTTCCTGATCCACGGCGGCCCGGAAGGCTCCTTCGGCAACCACTTCCACTATCGATGGAACCCCGAAACCTATGCCGGCGCCGGCTACGCCGCCGTCATGGTCGACTTCCACGGCTCTACCGGATACGGACAGGCCTTCACCGAGGCCATCCGCGACGACTGGGGCGGCGCTCCCTACGAGGACCTGATGAAAGGCCTCGACGCCGCCCTCAAGCGCTACCCGTGGATCGACGGCGACCGGGCCTGCGCCCTCGGGGCGTCCTACGGCGCCTACATGATCAACTGGATTGCGGGCAACACCGATCGGTTCACGTGCCTTGTCACCCACGACGGCAACCTGGACGAGCGCATGGCGTACTTCGACACGGAAGAGCTTTGGTTCCCCGAGTGGGAGCACAGAGGCACTCCGTGGGACAACCCCGACGGCTACATGAAGCAGAACCCGATCAACCTGGTCAAGAACTGGAAGACTCCGATGCTCGTCGTCCACGGCGGACGCGACTACCGTGTCGTCGACACCCAGGGTCTGTCGGTCTTCACCGCCCTGCAGCGCAAAGGCATCCCGTCGCGGCTGCTGTACTTCCCGGACGAGAACCACTGGGTGGTCAAGCCCGCCAACAGCATCCTGTGGCACGACACGGTCAATGCCTGGCTCGACCAGTGGCTGCGCCCGGGAGAAAAGAAGTAGCCGGCTTTAGAACGTCAGCACCTTGTCCGCATCCAGCGTCATCACGCCCAGCTCGCCCAGCTTCGCCCGGCGGCAGCCGCTCACCAGCTCCTCCTCCTTCATGCCACGCGCTTCCATGCACGTCTCGCAGCACAACACCATTCCCTTGCGCAGGATCGGCGTGAGCATCCGCTCGACGCTGTAGTAGCCCTTCGGCGTGTTCTGCCCCGACTTCGCACAGGTCACCGCGTCGCCCAACAGAAAGACGCTGAGCTCCAGCTCCTCCTCCATCTTGAGCAGGACATCGGCCAGGCGCAGCGCGTTGTACACACGCTCGTTACCGTACGGTGCATCATTGATGATCATCAGCATCTTCATGCGCGTTCATCTCTCCGATCGTTCTTGATTCGCCGGACCGCCCAGGCGCCCCACAGCAGGCCGAACACCAACGCCCAAGCGCCGTTCGCAGACGCTGCCCTGCCGGCAGCCAGGCAGCCACACCCACCGTTGTCGTTCGCCGCAGGCGCCACCCCGGCCGGCGCGCCACCTGTCCCGCCGCCTGCCTCCGGTTGGCCGCCCGTCCCTCCGCCCTCCAACGAGGCGTCCGCCCCACCACCCGTGCCGCCGGCCCCGGCTTCGCTCCCGGCGTCGGCCGTCGCATCCGGCGCAGCGTCTTGCGCCGCGTCCGCCTGCGCGTCCACCCCCGCATCCGAACCCTCACAAATGCCTTGCTCGCATTGTCCCGTCGCGCAGGGCGTGCCGTCGGGTACCGCTGGATTGCTGCATTGCCCCGTTGCGGTGGCGCACACGCCCACCCCGTGACATTCGTCCTTCGCCTCACACGTCACCGGGTCGCTGCCCACGCACGTCCCGCCCAGACAGCGGTCGGTCTGCGTGCACGCATTGCCGTCCTCGCAGGGATCGCCGTCCGTGCCGTCCGCCGCACAGGGATTGGCCACCACGCCCCAAGCAGCCTGCGCCATCACCACGGGCGCCGCGCCGGGCATGTTCTTGTTGTGGTCCCACAGCTGCCACACCGCACTGCCCCAGGCCGCCAGCTTGGAGAAGAAGGCGTCGCTCTGCGCCACGTAGGCCTGCGCCTCCCCCGACGGCGTCGGCGATGCCAGCGAGGTCGCCGTGCCTTCCATCTCGTCACGCAGGAATGCCACGTACTCGCGACTCGTGCTCTGATAATATAGCGTCACCAGCACGCCGTCGGCCCCGACCGGTACGTGCAGGTCGACTTCATCATAGCCGCCGGCGTACTCCTGCGCCGTGAAGTAGCCCGGCGCCGCCGCCCCCTCGGAGTACGGTTCGACCAGACGCCCAGCCGCCCCGCTGATATCGAATCCCGCGGGCGGAATCCGGTTGTCCTTGTAGCGCGTCGTCGCCAGGACGAAATGAAACGTCCGCTGCTCGCCCGTCAGCGCGCTCGACGGCGTCTCCTCGTACACCAGGTGGTCGTCGTGCTGCTCGTTCGACCCGAGGGGCGGGCTGTCGGGCGCGTGCGCCGGGTCCAGACCCTTGAGGGTCCCGGCCTGCCAATCATAGGGATTGACCTCCGCCACGAGCTTCGACCCCTGGTAGACGCGGATGTTGGCGAACATGCGACGCCCTTCCGGAAAGCCGGAAATGAGCTTATGGCCAGTCTGGTTCTGGATGCGGAACTGCAGCTCTCCGGACGTTGCTTGGTAGTCCAAGGAAGCAATCGAAGCCGCGCGCTTCAGATTGGCCATGGCCCGGTCCGCCGCGGCGAGAAGCTCGGCCGGGTCCAACCCCAGCCCATCCTGCATCGCGACCGTCAGCTTCGCCGCCCCCTGGTTCAACACCGCATCGTTCGCTGCGTCGTAGTTCGCAGAGCCCGGCACCGAGCTCGCCAGCAGCCTCGGAACCCACACGTTGCCGCCCGTCAGATCGTGCAGCGCAATACCGCTCTTCGGATGCTCCACGCTGTCCGTGGGGCGCAGCAACGCACCCGTGGCGGCCGCTTGTCCGGTGCGCGACGCCATGTGGCAGTCCTGGCAGGACGCAATCTTGTTGCCCGGCTTCGACGTGACCAGGGTGCCGGGCGCGAACGGGCCGAGGCCGTCGGCCCCGCCGGCCTGCGCGTACGCCGAGAGCATGAACTCCGAGAAGGTCCGCTCCACATGCCCATAGGCGTAGGCCGGCTGCGATTCCGACGGCAGCACCGGCGCGCCGGGCCCAGGTGGTGTCCCATCGAGCGACAGGTTCGCCAGCGCCGGATTCGACACGTCGTGGCACGTCCCGCAGAAGTGCTTGCTCTTGTGGTATCTGCTGTAGAGCTTCGTGTGCGGTGAGGTGGAGTCCGCAAAGGGCCCCCGCAGCGCGGCCTGCCCGCTCACCACGAATTGGCCCCCGCCGTTCTCGTCCCACCCCGCCGCTACCGGACGGTGGCTCGCGTCGTAAAAGGCGGTTCCGTTATAGTGCAGCACCCCCAAGGACACCGCCTCGTCTGCCGAAAGCGTCGTCGCCGCTGCCGCACCCGACGGCGTAGAGCTCAATCCAGTCTCGTCCCAGTATCCGGTCCAATCCGAACCTTCCCGTGTTCCGGCCGCCGTGTCCTCGAAGAACGGGTCCACCATGCGATGACAGCTGTCGCACGTCACTCCGTCGAAGTCGTCGCTCAGCAGCGCCGAGCCGTTCGTCGGATCCGACCGGTCGCCCAGCCACCCCGGCGGCGTATGGCATCTCAGACACAAGTCCGTCGCGTTGGGACGCCCCAACGCCCAGACCGAATCCTGCGCAGCCACGGTCGTCGCCGCCCAGAACAACGGGTCGCGCGCCGCTTGCGCCATCATCGAGCCTTGCCATTGGGAGCCGGGATCGATGTCGGGAGCGTAGCCGCCGTGACAGCTCACGCAGTCTCCCGTGGCAGCAAGCATCACGCCGTCGCCGTGCTGCGTGCCGGGCATCCGCACCAGCGGGTCCGACTCGACGGGCAAAGGATTCCAAGCAATGGCGCCCAGCGATGCCGCGAGGACACCGGTCCCGGTGAGCAGTCCTGTCGTCCGACGCATGTTGCGCAGTATGCCACGGTGCAACGCGGCGCGTACCGCAAATCTGACGGAATCCCGCTTACCGGCGCTTGCTGCCCACCGGCATCATCGAATCACGAATTGCCATCTAGGCAAGACCGCCAAGCCGCAGCTCCAACCTGCAACGCGCCGGGATGCGGGCTGTCGGCTTCGTTGTCACGAATCCACGCGCGCAAACGCCCCTCGTCCGCAACGCGAGACGACGGCCGCGTCGCCTTCGACCGCTCTCACCGCGTGCCGCTGCGCCGGTTTCGTCCGCGACACGACGCTCGTGCGGACGGTCCCCCGGTCATCGATCGCGCCGCCGGGAAATGACCTGCCAGGCAACGGCTCGCGACGTTCTACGTGGCAGTCGCACCCGATACCGCAATAGCATCGTCGGGTCCGGATCCGGACGTCAGGCCCGAGGCCCTACGCCCGCCATCCGGGCTCTGACCGGGGCGAACAGGCGTTCGAGCTCGTCGTAAGGCGAGCGGGTCCGGTTCGGGATGATGCGAAACGGCGCCCGCTCCTTCCACCGCGGCAGGATGTGCAGGTGAAAGTGGAATACCTCCTGTCCTCCGGCCAGCTCGTTGGCTTGGAACAGATTCATTCCGTCGGGCTCCAGCTCGGTCTTGAGCGCGGCCGCCAGACGGACCGTGAGCCGAAACAGGTGCGCCCCCAGCTCGGGGTCCAGCGCATAGATGTTCTCCACGTGCACCTTGGGCACCACCAGAAGGTGCCCGCGCTCCAGCGGGAACGCGTCGGCGAACGCCAGCGCCAGCTCGTCCTCCCAAACCTTCGTGGCTGGGGCCTCGCCCCGTACGATGCTGCAGAATATGCAATCCGCGCCCATGGGGCCCCTCTGCAGCCGTCGTATCGCCCTGTCAATCCTCACTGGCGTTGACTAGCATCCCGCCCGTTGGAACCCCTGCCCATCGATCCCAGCCTGCCCGCCATCGTCGCTGCCCTCGAGCAGCACCGATGCGTCGTCGTCGAAGCTCCGCCCGGCGCGGGCAAGACCACCCGCGTCCCCCCTGCCCTGCTCCCCATGCTCGCGCCCGGCGACCGGCAAGTCGTCGTCCTGGAGCCGCGGCGCATCGCCGCACGCCTCGCCGCCGTTCGGGTCGCCCACGAGCTGGAGCAACCCGTGGGCCGGCAGGTCGGCTACCAGGTTCGCTTCGAGAATGTCTCCGGGCCCGATACCCGCGTTCGCTTTGTCACCGAAGGAGTCCTGGTGCGCCAGCTCGTCTCCGACCCCGAGCTTCGCCGCGTCGGGGTCATCGTGCTCGACGAGTTCCACGAGCGCCACATCCACGGGGACCTTGCACTATCGGTCGCCGCGCGCCTGCGTTCCGGGCCACGCCCCGATCTGGGCATCGTCGTGATGTCGGCTACGTTGGAGTCTGCCCCTATCGCGCGGTTCTTGGGCGATTGCCCCGTCGTGAGCGTGCAGGGGCGACGCTTCGAGGTACGCATCGATCACCTCGAGCGGCCCGACGATCGGCCGCTGCAGGACCAGGTCGCGGCGGCGCTGCGCGGGATGGTTCGGCAGGGGCTGCGCGGCAGCGTGCTCGTGTTCCTGCCCGGTGCGCAAGAGATCCGCAAGGCCCTCGAAACGTGCGGCCCTGTGGCGCGAGACGCCGGGCTCGATCTGGTCACGCTCCACGGCGAAATGCCGGCAGCGGAACAGGACCGGGCAGTCGCCCCTTCCGCCCGCCCTAAGGTCATTCTCGCCACCAACGTGGCAGAAACCTCCCTGACCATCGAAGGCGTCGTCGCCGTCATCGACAGCGGGCTGGCGCGCATCGCCGGCCACGCGCCCTGGTCCGGCCTGCCGACCCTTCGCGTGATGCCCATCAGCAAGGCGTCTGCCGCTCAGCGCGCGGGGCGCGCCGGTCGCACGGGCCCAGGCCAATGCCTGCGTCTCTACACCCGAGCCGATCATGACCGGCGTCGGGACCATGACCTGCCCGAGATCCAGCGCGCCGATCTGGCCGAAACGGTTCTCACCCTCGCCGGCCTGGGCGTGCGGGCTCCTGCCGCGTTCGGCTGGTTCGAGCCTCCGCCCGGAAACGCGCTGGCGGCCGCCGTGGATCTGCTGCGCCTGCTGGGTGCGATCGACGAATGCGGCGCGCTGACCGCGACGGGTCATTCGATGCTTCGCTTCCCGGTCCACCCGAGAACGGCGCGCCTGCTCGTCGAGGCGGAGAAGCGGGGTGTCGAGCGGGACGCCTGCGTGCTCGCGGCCCTTCTTGGCGAGCGCGATCTCGACCTATCGCGCCGCGTGTGGATGCACGGCGAGCAGCGCGGCCGAAACGATTCGCGCGGAGATTCGGACCTGACCTCCGCGCTCGCTCGGTTCGAAGAGGCCAGCAACGCCCGCTTCGAGCCGTCCGCGCTGCGGGCCATGCAGATCGATATCGGCGCAGCTCGAGCGGTCGACCGCGCCGCGCGACACCTCGCCTCGCTGGTCCGCACGCAGGCGCCGCCCGCTCGTGACCGCGACGAATCCCTGCGGATTGCCCTCTTGGCTGCCTATCCCGACCGTGTCGCCCGGCGCGTTCGCGCCGAGGACCTCGCCTTGGCCCAGGGCGGCTCGGCCAGCCTTTCTCCCTCCAGCGAAGTCAAGGACGCCGAGTTCCTCGTCGCTGTCGACGCGGAGGAACGGCAGGACGGCAAGGGCCGTCGCAACGTCGTGCGGCTCGCCAGCGCCATCGAGCCCGAGTGGATTCTCGACCTGTTTGCGGACCGGGTCGCGGAAACCGTCGAGGTTGCGTGGAATGAGTCCCTCGAGCGCGTCGAGGTCTCCGAACGACTGTTGTGGTTGAGTCTGGTGCTCGACGAGACCCACAACGGGCGAGCCTCGGAGAAGGAAGCCGCGCGCGTGCTGGCCGATCGAGCGCTGTTGGCCGGACCGGCCGCGTTCGCCCCCGAAGGGACGCTCGACGGGCTGCTTGCCCGGATCGCGTTCGTCCGCCAGTCGGCCCCCGAGCTCGGCCTGCCCGCCATCGATGAAGACACGGCGCGCGAGGTGCTCCGACAGCTCTGCGAGGGACGCCGGAGCTTCGAGCAGTTGCGGCACGCCGGTCTGATCCCGGCGTTGCTCGCGCGCATCGAGCCGGCCCTGCGCGCCCAGCTCGACAGCTTCGCCCCCGAGCGCATCTCCCTTCCTTCGGGACGCTCCCTGATTGTCCACTACGAGCAGCGCAAGCCGCCCTGGGTCGAGTCTCGGCTTCAGGACTTCTTTGGCATGAAACAGGGCCCCACCATCGCGCGCGGACGATTCCCCCTCGTGGTGCACCTGTTGGCCCCCAACCATCGCGCCGTCCAGCTCACCAGCGACCTGGCCGGCTTCTGGGAGCGTACTTACCCGTCGGTTCGCAAGGAGCTGTGTCGCAAGTACCCCAAGCACGACTGGCCGTCCGACGGGCGCACGGCCACGCCGCCACCGCCCGGACGCCTACGCGCGCCCCGCGGTTGACGACACTCAGAGCCCCGACGGTTGGAGCGCCGGCGGCCAGGTGACCCGCGGGATGGGATAGCTCGGACGCGCCAGCAGGAATCCTTGGGCGTAGTGGGCACCGGTATCGCGAACCGCATGCAGCTCGTCTTGCGTCTCCACCCCTTCCGCGACCACCTTCGCTCCGAGGTCCGTGCACATCTGCACGACCGCGGTCACCAGCTTGTGCTGCCGCCTGCTCTTGTCCAGTCCGCGAATCATCGCCAGGTCGAGCTTGACCACGTCGGGGTCCAGGTCCGCCACCCGCTTGAGATTCGAGTAGCCCGCGCCCAGGTCGTCGATCACGAGCTTGGCCCCGGTGCGCGAGCACACCTCCTTGAGCACGCTCATGCACAAGTCGAAGTACTTGAACGCAGCCGACTCCGTGATCTCCAGGTACACGTCGTGGTCGTGGAAGTTCAGCGGATCGTCCGGGCGCACGAGCCACCTGGACGCCAACTCCTCGGCGTGCAGATTGACGAACAGCGGCTGGGACCGGCACCTGGCGAAGGCCACTTCGCGAATGTTGCGGCCGAGCCTCCCCGCAGCCGTCTCCGAGACCGCGTGCTCGAAGAGCACGATCGGATCGGCGAACTCGGGCCACTTGCAGCGCACCAGTGCCTCGACGGCGAATTGCCTTTGGGTGGCCAGGGACACGATCGGTTGGAACACGACGTCAAGGTCGTCTACCCCGACGTCGCGGACGCTGCGCGTGGGTGCCGAGCCGGAGGCCAGGCCTGCCTGCCCGGCAATGGCCTCGGCCTGCTCGCCTGTCATAGTCCAGTTCAAGCGCTTGTCCGCCACGGGCTGTACTCCAGGCGCAGCATGATCACCTGCAACATTTCCACCCTATCACGCATCGCGCACGCACGCGAGCGCTCCCTGGCTCGCGTGCGCAATCCTGCTCCGGCGCTGGCGCACGTTACGACCGCGTTCGAGTTCTCGAAGATTCGCTCTGCCGGCTCGCGCGGATGGTGCAACCTGCGCGGCTTGACGTGGCCGTTGTTGGCCAAACTCCCCGCACGACCCGAGCTGTCCGTCGATTCGCTGCGCCTGGAGCGGCATCGACCAGTACTCGTACAACATCGTGCGAAGCAGTCGCGAGAGGATGCGAAGGTCTTGTTTTTCTCGCTGACCCGTGCTCCGCTGGAGCGCATCGGATCGCTGCGCCGTCGGTCCGGCTCGTGTGACAATGCCTGGAGTGCCGATCATGCGTGAGAATACCAGCTGTTCGATCTTGCTTGCGCTGCTGCTCGGCGCCGGAGTGGCTTCGTGCTGCAAGTCGGGCGATAGCACCCCGCCCGAGAACACCACCGAGCCCAGCGCACTTGCCAGCAACACGGTCGCCCCGGCCAGCACCCCGGCCGCCGCGACGACGACACCTCACGTCACCAGCACCAGCACCACCACCTCGACCACCACGGCCACCGCGTCCGTCTCCGCGCGGACACCGCCCGGCACCCTGCCGTTCGCCACAGGCTCTGTCGGCGGGATCGCGCCGCCCCACGGCACCACTACGGCAACCGCCACCGTTGCGCCGCCCACCACCGGCCCCGGCACGCCGTTCGGCAAACCACCACCCATCGCCACGTCCACCAAGAAGTAGCGCCCCGCAGTGCCCCGTCCACCCGCAGCCGTCCTTGCTCTCCCGTCGATACGGCGCGCCGCCCTGCTGCTGGCGTTCGCCATCATCCCCGCCGCGTGCGGACTGGCTTCGTCCACCTCCTCACCCGACGCAGGCTTGGAAGCTCAGGCCACACCCGCGCCCACCGTTCACGGCCAGAAGGACACGTTCGAGATCGCCACCTGGAACCTCAACCACTTCCCCCTCGCTGGCGAGCCCACCATCCAGCGCGTCACCGACGTCGTGCAACGCCTCGGTCTCGACATCATCGCCGTCCAGGAGCTCGCAGACACTAACGCGTTCGCCGCCATGGTGTCCGGCATTCCCGGCTGGGACTCGGTCATTGCCGACCACTACGACGCCAGCCGAGACCCCGGTCTTTACAACCCGCCCGTCGGCTTCATGTACGACACGACGGCGGTCACGGTCCGCGGCAAGTCCTTGCTGTTCGTCGACGACCCGGGCCCCTTCCCGCGAAGCCCTTTGGCGTTGGACATCGACTGGGCCGGTGTTTCCTTGACCGTCATCGACGTTCACCTGAAGGCCTTGGGCGACGGCGTGGTGACCACCAACCCTGACGACGAAGAAGCGCGGCGCAAGGCGGCGTGCGACCAACTGGCGCAGTATATCGACCAGCACTATGCAGGACGCCGGGTCATCGTGTTGGGCGACTTCAACGACAAGCTCGGCGAGCCTCCGGCCGCCGACGTCTTTCAGGCATTCGACACTCGTCCGGATCGCTTCTACTTTGTCGACACGAGAATCACACAGCACGGCAGCCCCAACGAGATGTCGTATCCCGGAACGCAGAGCCAGATCGATCACATCCTCATCACCAGCGAGCTGTTCCCCGCGTTCTTCACCGACGGTTCCGACGTGCAAACGCTGGCGGTCGACGGGTTCCTCCAGTACGGATTGTTCGAGTACGAGGCCCTGGTCAGCGACCACCGCCCCGTGTACGCGCGGCTGGTGTTGAGCCAGCCCGGACCGTCGCCAACGACACCGTCCGACGCGGGAGCAGATTCACCGTCTCCATGAGCCAGAGCAGTAGCCCGAACGAACCTCGGCCCGAGCTCCAAACGGCCGCTCGAGCCAGCGTGGCCACCGCGCGCCGCATCGTCATCAAGCTCGGCACGCGCGTGCTCACGCACGGCGACGGCCGCATCGCCCTGTCGCGCATGTTCTCGATCGTCGAGACCGTGGCCCGGTTGCGCTCCGCGGGACGCGAGGTGTTGTTGGTCAGCAGCGGCGCCGTGGGCCTTGGACGGGAAGCGCTGGGCTTGACCTCCGCCCCCACCGAGCTCGCCGAACGCCAGGCGTGCGCCGCGGTCGGCCAGACGCGCCTGATGGCCCTGTACGAAACCGGCTTCTCGCGCCTCGGCATCGTCACCGGCCAGGTCCTGCTCACGGAGGACGACTTCGACGAGCGCGTCCGCTATCTCAATCTGCGAAGCACGCTCATGGCCCTGCTGGAGCGCGGAGTCGTCCCCATCATCAACGAGAACGACGTGGTGTCGGTCGACGAGCTGGCCTGGGGCGAAGCCTCCGATGATGTTCGCCAGGTCTTCGGCGACAACGATCGCTTGAGCGCGCTGGTCGCAGCCAGGCTCGACGCGGATCTGTTGGTGCTGCTGACCGACGTCGACGGCGTGTACGACGTGGACCCGCGGGACAACCCCGACGCGCGGCTGCTCGAAACGTACGACGTGTCGACGTCGGAGCACGCGGTGGTCGCCGGGGCGAGCAAGTCGGGAGCCGGTCGCGGTGGCATGAGAAGCAAGGTGGAGTCAGCCGCGATCGCCGCCAGATCGGGCTGCGATGTCGTCATTGCCTCGGGCAAGGCAGCGGACACGCTCGATCGGGTGCTGGGCGGCGAGGTCGTGGGAACTTGGTTTCCAGCCCTCTCCGGGCTGCCGGCGCGCCACCGGTGGATCGCCTGGGCGACGGCCGCACGAGGCCATCTGGTGCTCGACGACGGAGCGGTCGCCGCCGTGCGCGAGCGGGGCGCCTCGCTGCTGGCCGCCGGCGTACGAAAGGTGGAAGGCACTTTTCGCCGCGGGGAGGTCGTCGACCTGCTTGCCCTCGATGGCCGACGCCTGGGCCGCGGCATCGTGTGCTGCGACGCCGACGTCGCGCGGCGATGGTGCGCGGGCGAGCGCCCGTCGTTCGCACGAAACCACCACGCGCTCGTCCACCGCGATCACCTGGTGCTCGATCCGACCTGAGGCAACATGAGCAACGCGCCCGACGAACTGGTCAAGCTCGCACGACGCACGCGCGCGGCACAGCGCGTGCTTTCCGCCGCTCGGGGCTCCGAACGCGCCGCGGTCCTGCGCTCGGTCGCGGGACTGCTTCAATGCCGCAAGCAGGAGCTGATCGAAGCCAACTCGGCCGACCGGCGCCAGGCCGCCCAGCAAGCTCTGGCGCCATCGATGTTGTCTCGTCTCTCGCTCGACGCCAAGAAGCTGGACACCCTGTGCGATGGCCTCGAGACGCTGGCGGTCAGCGACGATCCGATCGGCAGGCCGCTGCGGCGAACGCTGCTCGACGACGGGCTGGAGCTCACCCAAGTGGCCAGCCCCATCGGCGTGCTGCTCGTCATCTTCGAGAGCCGCCCGGACGCGGTGATCCAGATTGGCGGTCTCGCGATTCGCTCGGGCAACGGCGTGATCCTCAAGGGCGGACGGGAAGCCGCGCGGTCGAATCGGGCGCTGGTAGCGTGCTTGCGCGACGCGCTCGTCGAGCACCAGCTTTCGCCCGACGCCGTGCAAGCCGTCGAGGAGCGCGAAGACGTTCGCCGGCTGCTCGAGCTCGACGGCGACATCGACCTGGTCATTCCGCGGGGCTCGGGCCAGTTGGTGCGGTCCATCCAGGCTTCCACGCGTATCCCGGTGCTCGGCCACGCGGAGGGGATCTGCATGGTCTATCTGGATCGCGCGGCCGACCTGGACATGGCCCGGCGCGTGGTGCTCGATGGCAAGTGCGACTATCCAGCCGCGTGCAACGCGACCGAGACGCTCCTGGTCCACGAGAGCCTGCTGCCGCGCCTGGGCGATATCGGCTCGGCGCTGACGGCTGCCGGCGTCGAGATCCGGGCCGACCCTGCGTCGCTCCCGTTTCTGCCGGGAGCCTCCCCAGCCTCACCGCAGGACGGAGCGATCGAGTACGGCGGCCTGACCGTCGCCGTTCGCGTCGTTCGCTCCGTCGATGAAGCGATCGCATTCATCAACGAGCATGGCAGCGCGCACACCGACGCGATCGTCACGGCTGATCCGGATGCCGCGGACCGGTTCTTGCGCGAGGTGGACTCGGCCAGCGTCTTTCACAACGCCAGCACGCGTCTGGCCGACGGCTATCGCTACGGGCTCGGTGCCGAAGTGGGCATCAGCACCTCGCGCATTCACGCGCGTGGGCCGGTGGGCGTGGACGGGTTGATGACGACGCGGTGGCTCTTGCGCGGCCACGGCCAGGGCGCAGGTGACTACGGGCCTGGCAAGAGGGCTTTCCTCCACAAGCGGCTGCCGATCGACGAGCGCTAGCGGCTGCGCCGAAATGCCGCCGGCGGCTGTTCCATCCGCGCCCGAGCCGCGCTACACGGTTCGGCTCATGCGAAGCTGGATTGCCCTTTCGGTCCTCATCGCCACGAGCTCGTGCGCCGGCGCGCCGGTCCCGCCTCCGGCCGCCCCCGCTCCGCCTCCCCCGGCCTCGTCGGTCACCCCTGCCCCGCCTGCGTCACAGGCACCCAAGCCCGACCCGCTGGCAGCGGTGCCGCCCGTGCCCGCGACCTGTGCGGTGCTCGTACAGCATCCTGTGGGCGGTACGTGTGGAAGTGGCAAGTCCGGCGGCTTCGCGGCCCTCGACGCTGCCCTGGCCCAATCTGACACCGAGCAGCGCGACGCGCGCCTCGCTGGGATCGAGGCCTGCTCCCAATTCCCCGGCGGGCTGGTTCGCGCGCTGCGCGCCGAGTTGGCTCCGGTCATCTGCAGCGACGCGCTCGTGGAGCCCGTGCTCGCGACGGCAACGCCAGACACCATGCGTCGCGACGTGCGCGAGACCCTCGAGGGGCTGCGGCTTGCGGGCAAGCTCTCGCGCCTGGTGCTGGACGTCCCCAAGCTCGCAGAGCCCTTCGACAAGGCAGCGTTCGACGTCTTCTTGAAGACCCTCCTCAAGCCCTGGATTATGGGCCAAGCACGAGCGATCGAGGCGTTGTCGCTCGACGGCTCGCGCCTCGGCGGCTACGCAAAGGGTGTCGTTGCGATCGAAGCCGGGCTCGCCGACATGCGCTTCGTCGAAGTGGTGCGCAGCATCCCGCTGCCCAAGGAGATGGCGGGCGACCCGCAGGTGCAGGATGCCTACTACGGCTCGCTGGACCAGGAGCTGGAGCCGCGCAAGGATCGGGGGCGCGACGCTTCGTTGGTGGGGCTTCGCGAGTTCGCACGGGCGGGTATCATTCGGGACGCGCGGATCGACCGCGCCCGCGCCGTGCTCTCGAAGCTGTACGGCGGACACCGGATCGACGCGCTCGACGGGCTGCTGCTGCCGCCGCTCGACATGCAGGAGCCCGCCGCGCTCGAAGAGCGTCTGGCCTCCCGGGTTCCGACGTTCTACCTGCCGTTGCTGGTCGAGAACCTGGACGTGACGAAGCCCTCGGTGCTTCGGGCGCTGCTCGATCGCGGATTGCCTTCGCCGATGCACCAGGCTTTGGCGAACGCGACGCTCACGCCCGAGGCCAAGGCGCTATACGCCAGGATTCTGCTTGAGCTCGGGCAACGATACTGGCGATCGGAAGACCTCGCGCATGCTGCGCAGGTGGCGACGGGTGGCGACGGCAAGCCCACCGAGACGGGTGAGCTGATCAGCGCGCTGGCGTTGGCTCTCAAGGGGGGTCCGAAAGACGCGGCGGACATGATGCTGCGGGGACCCGTGCTGCCCGAAGGAGTGGGCAACGTCAGCGACCTGGATGCACTGGCGAAGAAGGCCAAGGCGCCCATCTCGGGGTATGCGGCATACGACGCGGGCTTCATTCTGCAGCTCGCCCCACCTGCCAACGCGAACAAGGCATTCTGGCAGGGCGTGGCGAAGCGCTATCGTCAGGCGGCCAGGCAGCTGCCGTCCGCAGACCAGCGGACCGAAGCGACGCAGCGGGCGAAGGCTTCGGAGGCGACGGCGGCGGCGATCCGCTGAGTTCGATCGCGGGCGTTCCTCGGGTGCGAGGGGACGGCCGAGGCAGGTTGGGGGGGGCACAAAAGATCGACCGCGCGAAGGAGCTGGGGGGGGCACAGCTTCAACTTCACGCGGTCGAAAACGGGCACGATGGGGAGGAGGGGGGCAATCTGACACCCCATCACGCTCGTGCTGGACTACTGCACTGGGCGTGCCACCACAAACTGGTTACTTTTCGATAGGTTACAAGGAGGTGAAGGTGCGCCGGTTGCACCTCTGCAAGCCAGCCTTGCACTCGGTGGAGCAAGGAAGGGCGGTCGTCCGCAAGGGAATACTCGTTAGGCGCCGGCCCGGTAGACAAAAAGAAAACCGCGCGAAGGAGCCGGGGGGGGGCGCAGCTTCAACTTCGCGCGGGAAAGTGATCGCGTGGCCATCTTTACCACGCTGACTCCATTCCATTCAGCATGGAACGTGCCGCATCTCACAACGCAAATTCAATAGGTTGCAAGCATCGAAGACTATCCACTTTTCGCTCTTGAAATCGCAGTATTCCAAAGGTGGCAGGGAGGCTTCGTGACCCACACTGAGGTGCTGGCGCACGGATTCCGTCCCCCATGCCCACCAGATGTGGCACAAGGGAGCATGTGCCCCCCTCCTCCGCTTGGGCCCTCGACCCCACCGTCACCTTCCTCAACCACGGCTCGTTCGGCGCGTGCCCGCGCGCAGTGTTGGCGTTGCAGACCGCGCTGCGTGAGCGCATGGAGCAGGATCCCGGACGCTTCCTGGTGCGTGACGCGCCCTCGCTGCTCGAGGGCTCCAGGGCGCGCTTGGCTGCTTTCGTGGGTGCCGATGCGCGCGACATCGTGTTCGTGGACAACGCCACCACGGCCGTCAACACGGTGCTGGCGTGGGCGGACTTGGCGCGCGACGACGAGATCCTGGCCACGGACCACGGGTATCGCGCCTGCAACAACGCCATCGAAGCTTGGGCAGGGCGAAAGGGCGCGCGACTGGTGGTGGCGAGGATCCCCTTCCCTTTGCGAGACAGTGCCGACGTGCTCGACGCAGTGCTCGCGTCGTGCACTCCGCGGACCAGGTTGGCGGTGATCGACCACGTGACGAGCCCCACGGCGGTCGTCTTTCCTGTCGATCAGCTCGTGCGCGAGCTGCACGCTCGAGGCGTCCGGGTGCTGGTCGACGGCGCGCACGCGCCCGGGATGGTCCCGCTGGCGCTCCAGGAACTGGGCGCGGACTACTACACGGGCAACGCGCACAAGTGGCTGTGCGCGCCGAAGGGCGCGGCGTTCCTGTTCGTCCGCCGGGAGCTGCAGCCCTCGATTCGTCCGCTCGTCATCAGCCACGGCGCATCGCTCGCCCCGCACGATCCGAGACGATTCCAGACCGAGTTCGGCTGGATGGGCACGGACGACCCCACCTCGTGGATCTGCATCGGCGACGCGATCGAATTCGGGGACTCAACGACACCGGGGGGCTGGCCGTCGCGCATGCAGCGCAACCACGAGCTAGTCTGCGAAGCTCGCCGGCTCCTGTGCGACACACTCGGCCTGCCCGCGCCGTGTCCCGAGTCCATGCTCGGCTCGATGGCGTCCATTCCCTTGCCCGACGGGATGGTACCGTCCGCGGACCGGCACGCGCCGGTCGACCCGCTGCAAGCACGGCTGCGCGAGAGCGGATTCGACGTGCCCGTGGTGTGCTGGCCGCACCATCCGCACCGGCTCCTGCGCATCTCGGCCCAGCTGTACAACGCCCTTGCGGACTACGCGTCGCTAACCGGTGTCCTGGCGACGCTGCGCGGCTGAGGCGTCCCGCAATTCCGAGCGAGCCGCCGCGCCGCCTGTTGCGCATCGTCCGGCGTCCGTCTACACCATTGGACTCATGGCGGCTTCGGCCCGGCCGGAGCGGAGATGCCCATGCCCTCTTGGTTTCAAGCACACTGGAGCAAGTTCGCCGCTTCCTACGACGCGCCAGCGGCAGCGGTTCAATCCAGCCCCAAGGCCATCGTGTTGGGCGTCGGTAGTCTGACGCTGGCGATTCTCGCCAGCGGCTATGTTCCCGCACTCGCCTCGATCTCGCATTTGCGGGCGGCCTATCTGCCCGCGCTGCTGGCCTGCGGCGGCGCCGTCTGCACGTACAACGCATGGCGCCACCAGGCGACCGGACGCATCGGCACGGCGTGCATGTGGATGGACACGTTCCTGTACACGTCGGCCTTGTCGCTCACGGTCGTGCTGTCCGAAGGGCCGTTTGCCGTCGGCTTCGCCATCGCGCTCGCGCTGTTCATCCTCGGGTTCCCCGCGCGGGTCTACGCTCTGAACTGGCCCATCGCGGTCGCGATGTGCGGTCCGCCGGTCGTGCTGACGGTGGCGTTGGAGCGCGACACCCTGATCGGCGTGATCGTCTGGGCGGCGTGCACGCTGGCGCTGACCACGAGCCAACGCACGGGGCAGCGTCGCGCGCTTGTCACGCAGAACGCGGAGCTTCGCAGCGCGCTAGGCGCGGCGGACCGGCTGGCGGATCAGAGCATGGAGGCCGCGCTGACGGCAGCGCTGGTCGACATCGGGCACTTCCTGCACGAACTGAGAAACGTGCGCGCAGCCCAGCAGGCGAACCTGCAGTACGTGCTCGAAGAAGGCGGACTGCAGGGCGAGACGCGCAAGGCGATCGAGGAGGCGATCGCCTCACAGACGCAGGAGAACCAACTGGTGGCCGCGGCCATCGATCGGCTGCGGCGCAAGGGACGTCCGAGCCAGTCCGACTTCGTGCTGCACGACGTGTTGCGCGAGTTCGCCAAGGCCCAGGCTGGGCCTGTCCGGGTGACGCTGGCGCTGCAGGCTCCGCGATTCCTCGTCCGCGGCAACCCCGAGCACGTCAGCGCCATCCTGCAGAACCTGACCCGAAATTCAGCCAAGGCTGGTTCGACACAAGTCGATATACTCGTCAAGGCCAACTCGGATTCCAAGAGCGTCATCTTGCTCGTGCAAGACAACGGTCCGGGTCTGCGCGACGACCAACTGGCCGGGCTGTTCCGTCCCTTCCCGGAAGGCGGGCGCTCCGACGGCACCGGTCTCGGCCTGTACCTGACCCGACGCTACGTCGACTTGTTGGGGGGACACATCGACGCATCGAACCGTGAAGGTGGCGGCGCCGTATTCCGCATGCTCCTTCCGGGCCGCCTCGCGACAGATCTTTCCGATCCTGCTAACGCAAATTGATGTATTCTGCTCCTATCATGGAAGCGCCAGCGATTCCCCCAGTGCTGCTCATCGTCGAAGACAGGAGCGACGTCGGGGCCGCCTTCGCGCGGTACTTTCGTCGATACTTCGAAGCCGTGCTCGTGGCGACCTCGCCTTCGGAAGCGGAGAGGTTGCTCGGATCGACGCCGACGCCGACGCACGTCATCTGCGACTACTGGTTGGGGGACGACCAGCCGGTGGGCTCGGTGCTGCTTCCCAAGTGGCGGCAGCAGTTCGGTGACATCCAGCGAGGCGTGATTGTATCGGGGTCCGAGGTCGAGGAGATCCAATGCCCGCCTGGAGTCGACGGAGTATTCGCGAAGCCCGCGGACATGCCGGCCATCCGCGCTTGTCTCCTATCCTGATGCGGACAGCGGCTCAGCGAGCCAGCAGCACGACGGTGCTCTTGCCGTTCGCCAGATAGGCGTCGGCCGGCTCGAGCGCAACCTCCTGGCCCGGCTCGGCAAAGTCCAGCTCGGCCGACAGGCTCGTGTCCACCACGCGATGCCACCGCAGCCCTGCGGGAGCCGAGGGGAGCCGCACGTTGCACGGCGAATCCCCCGGGTGCAAGATCAGGAACAGTAGGGGCCCGCCGCCACCTGTCAGCAGCAGCGCCAGCGTCTTGAGCCCGGCATGCCAGTCCGGAACGCCCAGCGAGCAGTCGAACCACTGCGCGCCGCGCTGCGCGCCGGGCTGGTGAAAGGCCGGGTGAGTCTTGCGCAGCGCGATGGCCTTGCGCACGAAGGCCCTGAACGCCTCCGCTCTCGCCGAGAACGCCCAATCCAACCAGGACACCTCGTTGTCCTGGCAGTACGCGTTCGTATTGCCCTGCTGGGAACGCAGCACTTCGTCGCCGCCCAGCAGCATGGGCGTGCCCTGCGAGAACAGCAGGTGGCAAACGTGGTTCCGGGCCATCTGCCCCCGCAACCGCAGCACCTCCGGGTCTCGGCTCGGCCCCTCCGCGCCCCCGTTCCACGAGTACTCCTCCCGCGGACCGTCGACGTTCTCCTCGAGGTTGGCTTCGTTGCGACGCGCCGTGTACGATACCAGATCCGCGAGCGAGAAGCCGTCGTGGGACGTGATGAAGTTGACGCCGGAGAACGCGGAGCTGCCGTCGGCGCCGTACAGGTCCGGGGAACCGGTGACGCGATAGGCCATCTCGCCGGCCTGCCAATCGTCGCCGCGGGCGAAACGGCGCGCGGTGTCCCGGAATCGCAGGTTCGACTCCGCCCAATCGATGGGGAAGCTCGGAGGCGGCGGCCTGCGCCGGTCCCACGGCTCGGAGATGAACTTGGCGTGGCACAGCGACGGGTCCTGGGCGATGGCGTGGAAGAAGGGGGTGTCCGCCCCGAAGCCGCAACTCTCGCTCCCCAGAAGGGACGCCAGGTCGATACGGAAGCCGTCGACGTGCATGGTATCGACCCAGTAGCGCAAGGCATCCATGACCAACCGCACGACCTGGGGATTGCGCAGGTTCAACGAATTGCCGGCGCGGCCAGCGCCGACGTCATGCCTTCGAGCTTCGTAGGGGCTTCCCGTGAGGCAGTAGTACGTGGGGTTGTCGATACCGCGGAAGCACAGCGTGGGGCCGAGCTCGTTGCCCTCGGCGGTGTGCCCGAAAGACAGGTCGAGCAGCACTTCGATTGCGGCTTTGTGCAGCTCGCGGACCATGGTCTTGAACTCGCCCACCTGGCAGCCGGGGTAGGCGTGCGTGCTGTAGGACGACTCAGGAGCGAAGAACCCGATCGGGTTGTATCCCCAGTAGTTCGTCAGGCCTTTCTCGACCAGGTAGTCCTCCACGCAGAACTCCTGCACGGGGAGCAGGACCAGGCCGTTGACCCCCAGGTCTCTGAGGTAGCCGATCTTCTCGACCAGACCGAGAAATGTACCCGGGCTCCGGACGCGGGAGGACGGGTGTGCGGTAAAGCCACGGACGTGGGTCTCGTACAGCACGAGGCGGTCGAAAGGCAGGTGGGGGGGCGCGTCCCCCTGCCACTCGAAGTGATCGTGCACGACGATGGACTTGGGGACGATGCGGGTATTGTCGCGGGAATCGATGGTCAAGTCGCCGGCTGGGGAGGTCGCATCATAGCCGAGGAGCAGGTTGCTGGCGTTTCGGAACTTGCCGGCGAGGGCCTTGGCGTAAGGGTCGATGAGCAGCTTGTGCTCGTTGAAGCGAAGCCCGCGGTGCGGCTCGTAGGGACCTCGAACCTTGAAGCCGTAGAGCTGACCGGGCCGGAGCCCCGCGACCCATACGTGCCATACGCGGCGCGTCTGGTGGGCGAGCCGGATCACGTCGGTGGGCTCACCCTCGGCGCGGTCGAACAACAGGAGGAACACCTCATCGGCGTATTGCGAGTAGAGCGCGAAGTTGACACCGCCGTCCTGCACGGTGGCACCCAGGGGATAGTGGGTTCCAGCCCTGATCTTGCGGGTCGTTCTGTGCTCGAGGTCCTGTCCCATGTGGCTCGGCTCCTCGCGAGGTCGGTGATCCGACAACACGGTATCTGCACCCCGGCGACGTGTCACGAGAATCCGCTCGGCCTGCGATTCGGAGTAGGGAGGACGCGCGGGACGGCCGGCGCCCCCCCCCGCTGCAGGCAGCGCAGGCACTGGCCACCTCATCCAATCTGGCGCCGGCACGTCGAACGGGCGGGCCGCGTTCCTGGGCGTCGCGCGGCAGCGACCTGACAACGGACAGCGCACGCAAGCACGTCCGACAGCCCATGATCGTCGGCGACCGAAAAGGTCTTCTGGTTGGGCCCTACACGCACGGTGACCTGTCGATCCGAGGGGTCGCTTTGCACGATGACCTGTGCGACGTCGCGCTGAACGAAGTCCAGGGCTGACAGGAGCATGTCGCGAGGGTTGACGCGGGAGGGATCCACGTACTTGTCGCGGATGGTCTAGAGGGTCGCGGTGACGGCGTCCAGCCGGGTGAAATCGTAGTCGGGCTTGGCCTCTCCCGCGCTGGGCCGACCCAGGGCTCGTGCTACTTGAATACCACGGCAGGGACCGCCCGGGCGCAACTGGAGCGCGAAGTAGCTTGAGAGGGCGAAGGCCCCGAAGAGCACTCCAACGTTGGTGATAGAGCGTTTCAATCCGGGCAGCGATTGAGCCATGGCTTGCGATACGAGGTTGTTGCGCTGCAATCGTTCAACGGGCACTGAGTGAACACGACCACGCCGTATTCCATTCCCGATTCGCTATCGGACGAGAGGGGCCGCCGGGCTACCGGCCAGTCGGCGGCGCGTCGACTGCCGGTGCTGGACCATGTCCGGGAACATCTCGGGGTGAGGGTGCCGCGCGATTCCTACGCAAACCTTTCCTCGACATGGCATTTCTGTCATGAACGGGCGCGGTGTCGGCCTGAGGGCCGCAGTAGCACCGGACCAACGGGCGAGGTAGCGACGAATTCGCGCTCCCATGACCCGGCTGGACGGTCCCTGGTGAGCCCCGGGTGCGTACTGCACCACGGAGGCTGGTCGGCGACGGGATGGGATGCGATTGACGCAAGCGGGTGAGCACGCTAACAGCGGTACCTGTCATGGTGGACCCTGAGTCAGCACGTATCCGAGACTTGCCGATCTCCGACCCGTGGCGATTGTGGGGGCCCTACCAGGCAGCACGGCAGTGGGGGACTGTGCGCGAGGACTACTCTGCCAATGGCGACGCATGGGCGCACTTTCCCTTCGACCACGCCCATGCGCGGGCCTACCGCTGGGGCGAAGACGGCATCGGCGGTCTGTGCGACTCGCACGGCTTTCTGCACCTGGCGCTCGCGCTGTGGAATGGCCGCGACGATCGGCTCAAGGAGCGTTTCTTCGGCTGACCAACGCGCAGGGCAATCACGGCGAGGACGTGAAAGAGTATTGGTGGCCGCTCGACGCGACCCCTTCGCATTCCTACGGCGCATTGCTCTACCGCTACCCGCAGGCCGCGTTCCCGTACGCCGATCTGGTTGCCGAGAGTGCGCGTCGCGATCGCAACCAGCCGGAATACGAGCTCGCCCATACCGGCGTGCTCGAGGGCAACCGCTACTTCGATGTCGTGATCACGCACGCAAAGTCGTCTGCGGACGATATCTACGTCGTGATCAGCGCGACCACTCGAGGTCCCGACCCGGCGCCGCTCCACCTGATTCCGCAGCTGTAGTTCCGCAACACATGGGCCTGGGGACGGGACGACCGGCGTCCGCACATCGCGCTTGCGGACGGTTCCGATGGCGCTGTCACGCTGGTCGCACGGCACGACTTTCTGGGCGAGTACCACTTGGAGGCGCAGGGCCAGCCGGTGGTCATGGCTTGCGAGAACGAGACGGACTATGTCACGGTGTTCCGAGCCGGGGGGAACAGCACACTGTACCCGAAGAACGGCGTCGACAAGGCCGTCGTGCATGGAGACCGCAGCGCGTTGAATCCGGCCCAGGAGGGCACCAAGGTCGCGTTGCAGTATGTGTTCGGCGCGATCGCCCCGGGCGAGACGGTAACGATACGCTTGAGGCTGCGCGCCGCGCTTCACGCGCAGGAGCCAGCCTTCGGCCAGGGCTTCGACCAGGTGCTTGGTGCTCGACGTCAGGAGGCCGACCGCTTCTACCGCCGGGTCTTGCCGCCGGAAACGTCGCTTGACGACGCGCACGTGGCTCGCCGGGCCTTCGCCGGGCTGCTGTGGGGCAAGCAGGTCTACCGCTGCACGGTCCGCGAATGGCTGGACGGCGATCCGGCTCAGCCGAAGCCGCCGTCGCAACGCCTCGCCGACGAGCCGGGCGGCCGCAATACGAGCTGGGCCCATCTGGAGCTGGCGGATGTCATCTCGATGCCCGACGACTGGGAATACCCGTGGTTCGCCGCCTGGGACCTGGCCTTTCACTGCGTGACGTTGGCGCATGTCGACCCGGCGATGGCCAAGGATCAGCTCCTGCTGTTGTGCAGGGAGTGGGCCCAGCATCCCAACGGTCAGATGCCAGCGTACGAGTGGTCGTTCTCGGACGTCAACCCGCCGGTACACGCCTGGGCGGCATGGCAAGTGTACGTGATAGACGGATGCCGTGATCGGGCGTTCCTCGGTCAGATGCTCAGCAAGCTACTGCTCAACATGGGCTGGTGGGTCAACCACAAGGACGAGCATGGCAGCGACCTTTTCGAGGGCGGCTTCCTCGGGATGGACAACATCAGCGTCTTCGATCGATCCCGGGAGTTGCCAGCCGGGACTCGTCTGGAGCAGTCCGACGCTACCAGTTGGGTGGCGTTTGCCTTTCTGTCGATGCTGCGGATGTCGTGGGAGCTCGCCCGCCACGATCGGGCTTGGTCCGAGCTGCCCACCACCTTCCTGGAACGCTTCCTGGCTATCGCCGAAGCGACGGAGGACTTCGGCAGCGCCGGCATAGAGCTCTGGGACGAGGCCGACGGCTTCTTCTATGACGTATTGGTGATGAAGGACGGGCGCGCGGAGCCGGTCCGCGTGCGCTCGCTGGTGGGCCTGATTCCGCTGCTCGCGGTGATGCTTTCCCCCACCTGGGTTCACCGCGAGCTGCCGGACTTCGTCGTACGCCGGCGCTGGCTGGAGCAGCATCAGCCCGAGCTGTTGGCGCGGAGGCTGCTGGTACACGGCGACGAGGTCAACGAGGGGACGTTGTGTTTGGTCGAGCCGGAGCGATATGCTCGACTGCTGGCTCACATGCTCGACGAGAACCAGTTCTTGTCGCCGCATGGCGTGCGCTCGCTTTCGGCTGCCTACCGACAGACGACGTCCGTAGATGTCGCTGGAATCCCGCTGTCGGTCCAGTACGCGCCGGGGGAGTCGAATTCGGGGCTCTTCGGCGGGAACTCCAACTGGCGCGGACCGGTCTGGATGCCGGTAAACGTGCTGCTGGTGGATGCGCTGCGAGTCTACGGCGAAGGGGCAGGACGGCAGATTTCGGTTGAGCTGCCAACGGGCTCGGGGCGTCGCGTCGATCTGCGGACGGTCGCCGACGACTTGACCGAGCGTCTGCTGAGTCTGTTCCGTCCCGCGGGGCCTACGGGGCGGCGGCCCAGCCAGCCGGCCGACCATCCCGACGATCCGGCGTGGAACGTTCACCCGACGTTCAGCGAGTACTTCCACGGCGATAGCGGCGTCGGGCTGGGTGCCAGCCACCAGACCGGATGGACCGCACTGGTGGCGCATCTGATATGTAGCCGCAAGCAAGGAGATGCCGTATGACCAGCACGTCGTTGAAGGGCAAGGTCATGGATGTCACGGGAGGGGCCACGGGGATCGGGGCTGCGATCGCGAAGAGCGCAGCCCTCGCCGGCGCGAACGTGATTGTCGACTACGTGGTCAATCCGCAGCAGGCCGCTCAATTCGCGCACAACCTCAATGAGTGGGACCGCCGGAATGGCTCCGTCGAGGCATTCGACGCCGACGTCAGCAAGGTGGCTGATGTGCAAGCGCTCGTGGCAGAGGCGGTCCGGCGCTACGGAAGACTCGACGTGTTCGTCAACAATGCCGGTATCGAGACTCGCCACAGCCTGCTGGAGACGACCGAAAGCGACTACGACAAGGTCATGTCGATCAACCTGAAGGGCGCGTTCTTCGGCGCGCAGGCAGCCGCCAGGCAATTCATCGCCCAGGGGACCCCCGGCGTGATTATCAACATCTCTTCCGTCCACGAGGACTGGCCAATGCCCGGCAACGCAGTCTACTGCCTCTCCAAGGGTGGAATGCGCATGCTGACGCGGAATGTGGCCGTCGAGCTGGGCAAGAAGGGAATCCGCGTGGTCGGCGTGGCACCGGGCGCCGTGAACACCCCGATCAACACGGATACCGTCGCGGATCCCGACAAGGTCGCCAAGCTCAACGAGGCCATTCCGCTCGGCGCAATCGCCACCCCCGAGCAGATCGGCGACGTGGTCGCGTTTCTGGCTAGCGATGCGGCGTCCTATCTGACAGCCACCACGGTCGTCGTCGACGGCGGGCTGATGCAGGCGTCGCTGGGTCTGTGAAGGACCCCGTGAACGATAGCCCGCGGGCCGTGTGGAAGCACCTGCAGCTGCGCTGGCATGACCTGGAGCAGGAAGCTGACCGAAGCAGCCTTTCGTTGTATGCCGCCGAGGCGGTGGGCACGGCCCTGCTGCTGATCGGCGGGTTGTCGGCGGTAACGGTAGTGACCTCCCCGGCGTCGCCCGTAGCTTCTTTGCACCTCCCGGGATGGCTGCTGCGTGCGTGCGCCGGCGGGCTCTTCGGGCTAACCGGAACGGCCGTGACGCTATCTCCGTTCGGAAAGCATAGCGGCGCACACATCAACCCGGCCATGACTTTCGCATTCTGGCTGGAGGGCAAGATCAGTCGTTCCCACGCCGTGTACTACGTGATTGCGCAATGCCTCGGCGCCATCATCGGCGCATTCGTTGTGCTTGGGTGGGGGCGCTATGGCCGGCCCATCAGCTTCGGCGCCACCGTGCCGCAACTCGGGCTGTCCCCGCTTGCAGCGGTCGGGCTGGAAGCGCTGTGCACCACTGTGCTGGTGACCGTCGTATTCGGCTTCTTGTCCCGCAAGAGGTTGCGGCCTTACACGGGGTGGACGATGGCTCCGATGTACGCGCTCATGGTCTCCCTGGAGGCCCCGCTCACCGGGACGAGCACCAATCCGGCGCGGTCTCTCGGTCCGGCGGTGGTGACAGGCACCTGGACGCTGTTCTGGGTCTATCTCGCGGGGCCCGCTCTTGGCGCTGCGGTGGGAGTTGGGATAGCCAAGGTGGGCGCCTGGGGCGAGTATCGCGTCGAAGAGGCACGGCTGGTGCTCTCGCGGCGCGAGATGTAGCCGAGCGGCCTCGGCCGGGGCCTAGTTGTCTCGAGTGTAGCGAAGGAACGACTCGAGATGCGCGCTGACCACGTGATGCAACGCAGTCTTTTCTGGCTCGCTGCGCGCATAGGTCGACTGCGCTCCCGGTCGAGCCGGGGCCGAAGCTGCCCTGCGCGCTGCGGACGAGGCCATCGCGCCGTGCCATGAGCGAGCGCCGTGCCGCTGCGCAAGCGCGTGAAATCAAGGGCTCGGCGCAGCTCATCACGTGTCGGTCCGCCACCTGCCAACGCATGCGCGAGGCACGGATGGCGTCGTTCGACCCAGCAGATCAAGCCTCTCTCCCTCGAAGTGGCGGCCGCCACCGTCGCCCCTGGAGCTGCGACGTCGCCCCTGGGGCGCGATTCGACGTCCTCCCAGGTGGCCTGGAGCGCTTTTCCGCAGCGGCGTGCGAGGACGGACGAGGTGGTGGTGGTGTGGGTCAGGAGCTGGGTGGGTTCGGGAAGGCGGCGTCCGCTTCTGGCGACGTTGCCCGGAGGAACCCCCCGTTCCCACCCACTTTGCCACCCGTCGTATCCTACCGCCTTGGAACTCGGTCCAGTACAGATACGAAGGGGGCACGCGCGCCGAACGGGATTTCCGTACGGTTGCGGTGCTCTACCTTCAGGGGCACGGCTGCTCGCGACATTGCGGCGGGGTGCCGCACCCGGCGTTGTCGCGCGCCGCGGCTGAGCACGACCACTTGCCGCCCGTACATCTGCACTCGGTTTCCGCTCCAGAGTTGCAGGAGCCGAGACGGCAGTACGCTTGAGCGCCGTACACCGCGGAATCACACGGCTCCCCGTCAGTAACCGATCCCCCCGCAGAGCGGGGGGCATTCGGTTTGTGAGCCGCCCAAGGCGGCCTATTGTTAGGGGCCGCTCACGAGCGGCCAGTGAGCCACCT
>JAJZQG010000090.1 GCA_021847645.1 Myxococcales bacterium | reverse complement strand
GTCCGACTCCCAAGAAAGGGATCGACTCGGGGACCTTTCTGGGGCACCTTGGGACCGGTTGCATGCCCCGGCCCCCCTGGTCCCATGATCTGCAAACGGGGTGGTCCCTTCATTCTGCAAATTGGCACCCACGGGGCACGCCTTCCCAATGATGTCGCCCCGCCGGACGCGCGTTCCACCTCGATCTGTCGCGTGTTCCGTGGCGCCGCGTCAGCGCGGCCTTTCTCATCTTCCACATCGCAATGTTGTTCGCCGCAACGCAACGTCGTAGGGTTCGTCCTCCTTCTTCTGTTTGTCTGGACACGTGCCCGGACGGTACGAAGGACGTGGGCGTGTGCAAAGCGGGAACCAGCACGTGTGACCTGCAAGGCGTCTTCGGCCCGTGCGAGGGTGAAGTCACCCCCTCCTCCGAGCTGTGCAGCGGCCTGGACGACGACTGCGAGGGGGAGGTCGACGGACTTCCGCAGATCACATGCGGGACTGGAGTCTGCCAGGTGGTGGCCGACGCTTGCGTCAATGGGGTTCCGCAGACCTGCGTGCCGGGCCCCCCGCCGTCGAGGTCTGCAACGGAGTCGACGACAACTGCGACGGCCAGTCGACGAGGGGTGCCCGTAGGCCGCGAGACGAACGGCACCAAACGGCAGCACGCAACCAGCCTGAGCCGACCGCTGCTCGTGGGGCGTCTCCAGCCCTGCAGCGCTACCAGAGCGCGTACTCTTGAATCTCGCACCGTGCTACGGTGGTCGGCAGCTCATGCCTCCCGAATCTTCCGCGTCTCGCCGGCCTGCCTGGAAGACCGTCCTTCGCGCCGCGGCCCTCGTGCTCGCCGCGTTCGCCCTGCTGCTCGGCGCCGTGGTGCTGTGGGCCCAGCTCACGGCGTGGTTCCCTCCGCCCACCGAGCGCCTGTCGCCCATCGCCGGCTCGCCCGGGTCTTTTCCGGCCGGGCCCTCCTCGCTGCGCATCGTCACCTGGAACATCGGCTACGCCGGGCTCGACAAGGACACCGACTTCGTCATGGATGGCGGCCGCATGAGCCATCCGCGGAGCCGGCAGGCCGTCGAGGAGAATCTGGCGTTCGTGGTTCAGACGCTCGGGGGCTTCGAGCCGGACATCGCCTTCGTGCAAGAGGTCGACCACGACTCGGCGCGCACCTGGCACATCGACGAGCGCGCCGCGCTCGCAGCCCGATTTCCGTCGCATCAGCTCTGGTACGCCACGAACTTCCGCTCGCCTTTCGTCCCCTTCCCGGCCAGCTCGCCGCTGGCAAGTGTGGAGTCGGGGATTGTCACGCTCACGCGGTTCGCGGCGGCCTCGGGCACGCGCTACCAGCTTCCCGGCACGCAGCCCTGGCCGGAGCGCCTTTTCCAGCTCAAGCGCTGCGGCATGCTCGTGCGGCTCCCCTCCCCCGTGCCCGGCCGCGACTGGTGCCTTCTCAATGTGCACCTGTCGGCTTTCGACGACGGCAGCCAGCGTGCGCAGGAGCTGGGCTTCGTCAAGGAGCTGGCCACTTCGCTCTACGCGCAGGGCCACTACGTGGTAGTGGGCGGGGACTGGAACTCCGTATTCCCGGGCGTGGCCCTCGATCGATTTCAGCCTTGGGTCACGGCCGACAAGGACCTGTTCTGGGTACGTCGGATACCCGACGGCTGGACACCGCAGGGCTGGAGCTGGGCCTACGACGCCGGCGAGCCGAGCGTGCGCACCGATGAGAAGCCCTATCGGCCCAACCAGAACTACCGCACCATCATCGACGGGTTCCTGCTTTCGCCGAACGTACGGCTGGTGAGCGTGAAGACCAGCAACCTGCAATTCGGGCACTCGGATCACGAGCCCGTGGTTGCGCAGCTGCAGACGGCGGACCTGCCCGTGCAAGGCGAGCCCTGAGGGCTCGAGCGCCGTGCGCGACATCACGTCGGCAACGCGAACCCTGCGCGGTCCCCGGTGCTCGAACGGTGCGCTTCAACTTCCCAGGCGCCAACGCTAGACTCACCCGCCGTGTCCGACGAACGCGATTCCTCGCCGTCCTCCGTGCCGCCACCACGCCCACGCGCCAGGGCTGCTGGCGTGGTTTCTTCGCCGGAGCCGACGCGGCGGCAGGCGGTGCCGTACGTGCTCGTGCTGGCGTTTCTTGCGATCCTGGGCCTGAGCTCCGAGTCGATTCGGTCGGTCGAGGCCATCGCCGCTGCAGCCGCCTTTCCGGCGGTCATGCTCTACTTCGGCTACAGGCCGTTCCGCGCCGCCTCGGTTACGTGGGTATCGCGCCTGGCCCTGGCGGTGGCGGCTTTCACGGGGCTCGCCTCGGAGTACTTGCTGTATCGAGAGTTCTTCCCTCCCGAGGCGCTGGCTCACACCGCCTTGTCCCCTTCCCAGCCCGACTCCACCGTCGAGGTTGCGGACGCGAACCGCCATTTCGAGCTGGTGGTACGCGGCAGGCTCCGGGGCGCGTCGGGCAACGCGGAGGCGCGTTACGATATCGAGCTGCAGCGGGGCGATCGCACCGAGCGCGTGGAAGGAGAGCTGGTTCGGCACCAAGGCCGCGCGCCGCAACGCTCGGTATCGATGACCCGCAGCACGGGCTCCACGTCCATCGAATCGGGCCGTCATCAGGTGGGTCTGGACGGCCCCGGGCCGTTGCGCCTTCACTTGGCGTACCTGGGCGACGGTGCGCACAAGGATCTCGAGGTGACGGTCTACCCGCGCGCCCTCGGCGAGAGGGCCGTTGCGTGGTTGTTCGGGGTCCTGGTGCTCGCGGGGGCTGTCGCGCAAGCGGCCGGGCTGCGCAAGGGAATCAAGACGCGATTGCCGGCCACGGTGACGATCACCGGCGTGTATACGATGTACTTGCAGCGGTATCTGGACGTGGATGATGCCTTGCTGACCGTGCTGCCGGCGATTGTGGTCTCGTTCGTGCTCGGCGGCATCGGCGGCTTGGTGGTGGGCCGCTTCGCGGGGCTGTTCGGCAAGAAGGCCGCGAAATAGTCGCTGCCGGACCGCGATGGGTGGCCTGATCCACGCATCCAACCACCGAGGCTGCCATGACTACCGACCCGAACATCCCCACGCCGGAGTTCTCCAACGTGTTTCTCGAAGACCCGCTCGCGGGCGCGTTCGCGTCGCTGTGGCTGGGCGAGGCGGCCTACGCATCGGTGCGCCATCACCTGGTATCGATGGGAGAGCGCGCGGCCCGGGCCACGCCGCTGTCGGCCCGCGCCGACAAGCAGAGCCCTGCCCTGCAGACACACGATCGGGCCGGCAAGCGCATCGATCGCGTGATCCACCACCCCGACTACGAGAAGCTCGAGGAGCTGGCGTTCGGCGGCGGCATCGTCGGCCTGAAGTACGACCCCCGCTTCCTCGCGGAGCACAGGGCGCACCGCCACCTGGTGGGGTTCCTGATGGGCTACAGCTTCGCGCAGACGGAGCCTGGCCTGTACTGCCCCATTTGCATGACCGATGGTGTAGGCCGCGTGCTCGAGCGCCATGGCACGGGAGAGGTGGCGCGCGAGACCATCTCGCACCTGGCGTCGACTTCGCTTCAAGAGCTGTGGCAAGGCGCCATGTTCCTGACCGAGAAGCAGGGCGGATCGGATGTGGGTGCCGACGCGGTGACCGCCACGCGCGAGGGGGAGACCTGGCGGCTGCAGGGCGACAAGTGGTTCTGCTCGAACGTGGATGCCGAGGCCATTCTCGCGCTCGCACGGATGCCGGGCGGTCCGCCGGGCACGCGCGGGCTGGGGCTGTTTCTCGTGCTGCGGCACCGTCCGGCGGGCAACGGCCAGAGCATCCGGATCCACCGGCTCAAGGACAAGCTCGGCGTGCGATCGATGCCCAGCGGCGAAGTGACCTTCGAGGGAACCCAGGGCGTTCTGGTGGGCGGTGTGGGCGAGGGCTTCAAGCAGATGGCCGAGATGCTGAACCTGTCGCGCATCTATAACGCCGTGGCGAGCATCGGCGCGATGCGACGAGCGCTGCTGGAGGCCGTGGCCTACGGCACGGAGCGCCGGGCGTTTGGAAAGCGCCTGTCCGAGCTGCCGCTGTGGCGCGCGACAATGGCCGATCTGCAAGCGGAGTTCCTGGGCGCTTTCAGCCTGACCTTCGAGGCGGTCCGAGCGTTGGACAAGTCGGACGGGGGCGACGAGCAAGCCGCACGGCTGGTACGTCTGGCCACGCCCATCGCCAAGGCGCTGACGGGCAAGAGCGCGATCTTCACGGTGAGCGAGGCGATGGAGGCGATCGGCGGCAACGCGTACATCGAGGAGAGCATCTTGCCGCGGTTGCTGCGCGACTGTCAGGTGCTGCCGATCTGGGAGGGCACGACGAACATCCTGACGTTGGACGCGCTTCGGGCGATTCGAAAGGAAGGCGCCCACGAAGCGCTCTACGCGAGAATCGACGGCGCGCTGTCCGCGGCCCCGGCAGACGCAGGGGCGCGTGTGGCGAGGGTGAGACAGCGCGCGGGTGCGAGCCGTGAGCAACTGGCTCGCTTGGCGGCGCTCGATGACGAGGCACAGCAGCGGGGCGCCCGGGCCTGGCTCGAGGGGGCAGGGCGGCTGTTGGGCATCGCATCTCTGCTGGAGGCTTCCGGTCATGAGCCACTTCACGAAGTGTGTCTTGCCGCGGTGGATCGCATGCTCGCGCGACCGTTCTCGGTCTCGCCGGTGGCCGCGTCGGGCGCGAACGAGCTGGCCCACACCGAATCGATCCTGATCGCGGCGGGCTGGACCGGGCAATGACGGCGCACTGTGCGAATGCCCAGCGAAGGCGGCCCCGCTCGGGTGCGGCGCGCGCGGGCTCGGCGTGAAGCCCGACCGCGGCGCGCAATCGCAAGAGAGGCGAGACGCCTAGCGTCGGCCGTGATATTCGGGGTCCATGGGTTCCCGAAAGGTCCTCGTCGTCGGCGCTGGCGGACGAGAGCACGCGCTCTGTCTCGCCCTGGAGAAGTCCCCATCGGTCGCCAGCATCATGGCGGTGTCCGGCAATGCCGGCATGGAGGCCCGGTGGAAGTGCGAACGAATCAAGAACGGCGATCGCGACGCGTTCTGGGAGGTCGTCGAGAGAAACAAGGTCGACTTCGTGCTGGTGGGGCCGGAAGCGCCGCTGGTCGACGGCATCGTCGACTTCTTAGCCGAGCGCGGCGTGCCCGCGTTCGGCCCCAGCGCCATGGCTTCGAGGCTCGAAGGCTCCAAGGTCTTCACCAAGAAGTTCGCCCAGGAGCACGGCATCCCGACCGCTCCGTTCCAGGTCTTCACCAACCCGACCGCGGCGCGTGCCTACGTTCGCAAGCTCGACCACGTCCCGGTGATCAAGGCCGACGGCCTTTGCGCCGGCAAGGGCGTGGTGGTGGCCGATGACATCGAGGGCGCGCTCGGCGCCATCGACGCGATCCTGGAGCGTCGTGCGTTCGGCGATGCGGGTGCAGCGATCGTGGTGGAAGACAAGCTGCACGGGCAGGAAGTGAGCATCCAGGCGATGTGCGACGGCGAGCGGTACGTGCTGCTGCCGGCCGCGCAGGACCACAAGCGCGCGGGCGACAACGACACGGGGCTGAACACGGGCGGCATGGGTGCCTACGCACCGGCTCCGCTGTTCACCCCGGAGCTGGCGGCGCGCGTGCGCACGGCGATCATCGAGCCGACGCTCAAGGGCATGAGAGAGCGCGGCTACCCGTTCCGCGGCGTGCTGTACGCGGGTCTGATGATCGCGCCGGACGGCACGCCGAACCTGTTGGAGTTCAACGTGCGCTTCGGCGATCCGGAAGCGCAGGTCACCTTGCCGCTCATCGAGGGCGACTTCGCCGAGGCCTGCTTCGCGTGTGCCGAGGGCAAGCTCGACGAGAGCATGGTGAAGATCTCGAACAAGCATGCCCTGGCCGTGGTGCTCGCCGCGTACGGCTACCCCGGCAACGTTCGCACGGGCGACAAGATCGACGGGCTCGACAAGCTCGCGGGCAAGCCGGACGTGATCGTGCTGCACGCGGGCACCCGCATGCTTGGTGGCGACCTTGTGACCGGCAGCGGCAGAGTGCTGAACGTGGTCGGCCTGGCCGATACGCTGACCGGTGCGCGGGACCGCGCCTACGAAGCGGTCAAGGAGATTCGCTTCGAGGGCATGCACTACCGGCACGACATCGGCGCCCGAGCGCTCGGGCCCGCGAAGTAGCCGACCGCCCGCCTACTTCCGCTCCTTCGCCGTCTTGTCCGGCTGCGGTGCTTCCGGGCTCCCCTCCCGCGGCCGCCCTGCCCTCAACTCGTCGGAGAACCGAAAGGGACGCGTGTCCCCTGAGTCCTCCTGCTGCGCGTCGTCGACATCCCACGCGCTGCGCGAGGGTGGCTGGAAGACCGGACGGAGCGCCACGTTCTTGGCGAGTTGGTCGCGGATGTCCCGCAAGTAGGCCACCTGCAGAAAACGCAACTTGCGCTCGTCGGTCTGGGTCGGCCCCAGCTCGGCGATCTCGTCCTCGATGGCGGCCACCAACTCGTTCCACGCACGCCTGGTCATGCTCCTGCGCTCCTGGCTCGCGTTCGTCAGCTCGTCGACGAATCCATGTGACGCCCGAACCCGATGTCCCGTCAAGCCGCCCGTTCGCAGCCCGTTCCCATCCGCTGCCAGTCATACTACCCTGACGCGACGGTACCACGCGCATGCCACTGCCTCCCCTGCCCGACCCCAGCGATCCCAGAGTGCGGCTCTCCGGCCTGACTGTTGGCGTCCCGGCTTCCGCCTTCCTGTTCTCGACGCTGCTTGCGTTCAACGTCGCACAGACCGCGAGCCTGGCGGTACGGCCGGTGTCGAGAAAGACCTTCCGCAAGTTCAACCGCTGGGCCGCCGACTCCTGGTGGGGCTTGTGCGTGACCAGCGCCGAGGTCCTGCACGACGTGCAGATCGTGGTGACCGGAGACCCGGTGCCTCCCCGCGAGAACGCGGTGGTGTTCGCCAATCACCAGCAGATGCCCGACATCACGTTCCTCATGGCCTATGCCCGCAGCAAGGATCGGCTCGGGGATCTGAAGTGGTTCGCCAAGGACATCATCAAGTACGTGCCCGGCGTGGGCTGGGGCATGTGGTTCCTCGATTGCCCCTTCGTCAAACGCGACTGGTCCAAGGACCGCGACTCCATCGATCAGACCTTCGCCCGCATCCGGCAAGACCGCATTCCCATCTGGCTGGTCACCTTCCCCGAGGGCACGCGCATCACGCCCGACAAGGCCGACCGCAGCCGCCAGTACGCTCGTGACCACGGGCTGCCCGTCTGGGAGCACGTGCTGGTCCCGCGTACGAAGGGCTTCGTCGCGACCATCCACGGCCTGCGGCCCCACCTCGACGCTGTCTACGACGTAACCATCGGCTACGAGCGGGGCGTGCCCACGCTCTGGCAGTACATCAAGGGCTTCGTGCGCAAGGCGCACCTTCACGTCCGCCGGTTTCCCGTGGAGACGGTCCCGGTCGAGGACGATGCCATCGCCCGCTGGCTGCTCGATCGCTTCGACGAGAAGAACCGCCTGCTCGACGGCTTCTACCGCGACGGCAAGTTCCCCGACTGACGGCGGTCCGGCTCGCTTCCGCAGAACAGGGCTTCGGCGCCGGAGAACAGGTCGACGAGGGCGGAGGCAACGGCGGCGTCGAAGGCATCGAGCGTGGCTGGCTCGGCGAAGCGAGCGGCTTCCGCCGAGTGCAGCGCATTGTGTGTCTCGATGAGCACGGATGGCATCGTGGGCTCGCGCAGCACGTAGATGCGTTTGGCCGCGGGGTGGCGATCGACAAAGACCCCCGGACGCTCCCCGTCAGGCGCGTAGGCTCGCGTGTACTCGGCACCGTCGTAGGGCACGAAGCCCGAGGCGCTCATGCGGCTCGCCACCAGCAGCGCGAGCTTGCGTCGACCAGCCACGACGGCGTCGGAAGCCTCATCGGAAAACAGCACGGCGAACCCTGGCTCGACATCGCTGCGCTGGCAGCTCAACCCTGCTCGCGGCGACCAGGAACGCGCCACGCCCCGCACATCCGAGTGCAAGCTCAGGAACGCATCGGCTCCCCACGCTTCGGCCTCCCGCACGCGGTCGGCATACGGTACGGGCTCTCTGTCGCGGCTCACACGCGTCTCGAAGTGACCGGTCGCCCGGAGCGACGACGCCAGGTGCCTGGCCGCTGCGAGCGTGAAGTCCTGCTCATCGACACACCACGATGACACGTTGCCCGTGTTGCCCGGCGCGCCGTGGCCGGCGTCGATGTAGATCTTGCGGACTTGGAAGCCGTCGGGCCCGTGCAGGGGCAGGACGGTGAGCCGCGCCGCGTGGTCGGGCCAGGCGCCCGTAGCGTCACGGTGGCTGCGCGAGCAACCGCTGCACGTGGCGGCCTCGATGAGCGCGACACAGGTGAGCACGAGCGCGGTGCGCGGCATGTGCGAAGTGTAGCTGGCGCGTGCGGCGAGGCAGAAGAAACCGGGGAACGGCAGGGTGAAGGGACCGTCGCTCAGCGCTCAACGCAGCCAGTCCGCGATCGCGGTGCACCTGAGGCTGGGCGCAAGACGGACGGCGCTGGCCCCGGACTTCGGGACGATCGCCCTATCGCGCAACGCGGCTGGCGCGCGGAGCATCCAAGGCCAACATTGGCCGATAGCACCCGACGAGCGGTGCACACCGGGAGGCTGCCGATGCTCGCTTCGAACCCAACGAGAAATCGCTTGCGCGCCGTGCTGGTCGGCGCCTGTTCCCTGCTGCCCGTCGCCTACGCGTGCACCGCCAGCGCCCAGGGACAGCCCCTACCGACCGGCACGGAGACTGTCCAGCCGGCGACCAAGGGCACGACCGACGTGACCAAGGACCAGTTCCAGGGCGTGGCTCGGCCGGGCGACGAAGACAGCAAGGACGCCACGGCTCTGTCGGTGTCGGCCGGCGGACTGCAATCATCGGGCAACTCGCGCCTGCTGGCGGGGACCGCGGCGCAGAAGTTCCGTTTGCGACGGGACGACAACCAGCTGAGACAAGCTTTGGCAGGCAACTACGGACGCACGGCAGTCCCGTCCGGGCCATGGCAAACGAACGTTCAGAATGTTCAAGGCATGGTCCGCTACGATCGGTTCATCGGCGATGTTGCCCCGTTCCTCGCGCTGCAAGAACGTAGCGACAGATTCCAGGGCCTGCTGCTGCGCTCCCAGGTCGACCCCGGCGCGGGCTACTACTTCCTCAACCGCAAGACTCTCCTGCTCTGGACCGAAGTCGGCTACGACTTTCTCTACGACATCCGCCGCAATGACTCACGCACCGTGCTCGACGCCAACGGCGCCCCGGTGCTAGATGCCAACGGCGCGCCCGTCCTGCTGAGCAAGACCCAGGTCGTGCACTCCGGCCGTCTGTTCCTGGGCTACGAGCAGTCTCTTTCGTCCGGCGCCACGTTCAACGCCGACGTCGAGTACCTGCAAGGCCTGAGCGACACGAGCATCTACCGGATCAACTCCGGCGCCGGTGTGACGGCCAACCTCTGGCGTAGCTTGAGCATCTCGTTCACGTTCGGAGAGCAATACGAGAGCAAGCCCCTTCCGGGCAAGAAGTCCCTCGACACCACGAGCGCCGTCTCCCTCGTCTACACGCTGATCTGACGGCCGTGGTGGTCAGGGGTCCGTAGAGCCCTCGTCCGATGCCCACGCGAGCGCCTGGCCCACGGCCTCGACCTCGTCGGGGAACGCGCGGGCCAAGCGGGTTTTTCGCAGGTTCGCGACGACAATCTTGCGGATGTCGGGCTGTCGGCTCTCGGCCCAGCGGCGAAGCAGGGCGAAGCCCGGGGCTGGTGCTGCCGCCACGAACACCGACGGCGCGTACTCCAGCCCCTTGCGCAGAATGCGCCAAGGCTCCTCGTTGCGCGTGGACGAATCCCCAGCTGCATACGCTTCGCAGGCCAAGTCGGCCATCTCCAGCGCGAAGGCGGCCCGTCCGTCCGCGGCAAGAAGCGGGGCATCGGCGAGCGCGGCAAGCGAAGCACGCAGCAGCTCGGGTTGTCCCGTGGACACCCACGTACGCACGAGCGCCTGCACGGCGTCGAAGTCGTGCCCTCCGATCCGTTGAGCGGCCATCGCGGCGGCCTCGCGCATGCGCCAGCGCGGATCGTTCGCGGCCCGGGTCAGAGCCGCGTGGATCTGCGCGCGTCTTGCCGCATCCGCCCGTGCGTGCATCGCGCCCAGTGCCAGGATGCCGCAGAAGGGAAGGAACTCCCGGCGATGATTGACCGGGGCCGAAGCAGCATCGACGGCGCTCCAGCGCACGGCCAACGACCAGGCCGCCGGATCGTCGGCGCGTTGCTCGAAGCCATCCGCCGCAACGGCGGCGAGCTCCAGGTTGGCACGGGGGCCAGGCAGTCCCGAGCCGTCGAGCAGCACGCGCTCCAGAAGCGCCTCGTCACCCCACGCCCGCTCGATCTTCGCCCGCCACGTCTCTCGCTTGCCCACGGCGCCTCGCTGCCCCGGGCTCACATGAAAGCGTTGAACGTCTCGCTCAACCGCATCTCGAGCCGGGGCCCCGTGTTACCTCCGATCCCCACGCGCATCGACACGGTGTTGCCGTCGCGCCAGGGCCACCACAGGCCCCACGCGAAGATGTCGCTCATGGCCGGGCTCGCGAGCACCAGCTGGTTCTCCCGCACGCCGCCCGTGGTTTCGGCGATCTGCCGGACCTCGGCAGGCGCCTGGATGAGCGTGCGCTCGGTCCAGGCGTGAGGCAGCGCGATGGACGCTGCCACTCTGGCCTTGGCTGCAGTCTCTGACGGGATCGTGGAAGCCACACACATGAATCGGCTGTCCCAGCTCCAACCACCGCCCGGCCAGGCCTTTCGAAGCTGGCTGAGCATCTCGAACAATCGGTCATGGGAATTGATGGACTGCGGCATGGCGCGAGCATAGCGCAGGACATCCGGAAAGCGCGAGGGGGACCGAGGAGGCCGGGCGCACGACGGTCTGTCGTCCGCACAGGTGGACCTTCCCGACCGGCGCGGCGACGATCACCTCGGGGGCTGCCTACTTGACCAGGGCCGAGATCGCCTTGAACTCCGGTGTCCCCGCCCGGCCCAACAGATCGAACAACACCGCCTCCACGCTCGCCAGCACCGCGCCCGCCCCTGCCATCATCCCGAGCCCGATCGTCCGGTTGTCGTCCGTTCGAGATAGGACCGCATCCGCCGCCACCACGGCGTCGAGCCCGGCCAGCACCAGGTCGCGCACCGTCTGATACACACAGACGTGCGTCTCCATGCCGCAGACCACGATCTGGCGACGGCCCGCCGTTTCGATCGCGGCTCGCACGTCCGGCGCGCTCCAACAAGAGAAGACGTTCTTCTCGAAGAGCCTGGAGCCCGCAGGCAACGCTTCGCTGACCGAACGCACCGTGGGCCCGAGCCCCTTGGGGTACTGCTCGGTCGTGAGCACGGGCACGCCCAGCACACCGGCTCCTCGTGCCAGGGTCTGCGTCGCCCGGGCGAGCCGCCCCATCGCCTCCGGCTGCATGGCCGCCGCCAGACGTTCCTGCACGTCGATCACCAACACAATGGCCTGAGCCCGATCCAACTTCACAGCCTTGGTTCCCATCATACCGCGTACCCCACCATGCCCGACTTCGCCGGGGCCTCCGGATCCAACATCACGTTCACGCACGCCACCGTGCCGGCGTCGATCGCACGCTCGAGCGCCGGGCGAATGTGCTGCGGCTCCGTCACCAGCTCGCCCCATCCGCCGAACGCCTGCACTACCTGATCATAGCGCGTCGGCGACAGCAACGTCGCCGGGCTCGCGCCCTCGCCATACATCGCCACTTGAGGCAATCGGATCTGGCCCCACGCCGCGTCGTTGCCCACCACGACCACCATCGGCAGCTTGAACCGCACCGCCGTCTCGAAGTCGAACCCGTTGAACCCGAAGGACCCGTCGCCCTGCACGACGAACACCGGACGGTCCCGGTGCAGCAAGCGTGCTGCGACGGCGAAGGGCGCGCCCACGCCCAGGCACCCCAGCGGCCCCGGGTCGAGCCACGATCCTGGTGACTTGAGCTTGATGGTCTTGGCCGCCATGGACACGAAGTTGCCCCCGTCGGCGACGAAGATCGGCTGCCGGTCGCCCGCATTCGCCACCTCCGACAGCTCGTACGCGAGCCGCGAGTGGTGAATGGGCGTGCCGCCGTCGAGCTCGGCCTTGCGAAGCTGGTCTGCCTTGGCTTGCTCGCGCCCCCGAAGCTCCCGCAGGTATGCCCTGCGATCCGTCGTCTTGCCCAGCCCCTCGAGGATCTGCCCGAGCACCAGCCGCGTGCTCCCGACAATTCCAGCCGCTACCGCCCGATTGCGACCCAACTGCTCCGGGTCCACGTCGACCTGCACGAGGCGCGCGTCGGGCCGGAACGCATCACCGTAGCTCAGTCGGAAGTCCAGCGGCGTGCCGAGCACGACAACCACGTCGGCCTGCGAGAGCGCCTCCTTGCGCGTGTGCTGGAAGAAGTTGGGATGATCGAAGGGCAGGCTGCCTCGCCCGGCGCCGTTCAAGTACACCGGGAGGTCCGCGCGCCGCGCCAGTTGCTCGAGCTGCGACGATGCGTCGTCCCACCACACCGACGATCCGGCGATAATCACCGGCCTTTGCGCGCGCTCGATCATCGCGACAGCCCTTGCCACATACTCGGGATCCCCGGCGGGCTGCGCGCGGGTGCGGTAGTCCGTGGGAAGCTTCGGGTCCGTCACGCTCTGCAGCAGGACGTCCCACGCGAGCTCGAGGAACACGGGCCCCGGGCGCCCCGTCATCATCGTTCGAAAGGCCTTGGCGAAGTAGGAGGGAATGAGGTCGGCAGAGGGCACGCGGTCGGACCACTTGGTGATGCGCGTGAACAGGTCGACCTGCTCCATCTCCTGCAACGAGCCCCTGGACTGGTTGGACACCGGCGCCGCCCCGCCGATCAGCAGCACCGGCGAGTTGGCCGCGTCGGCGTTCGCAATGGCCGTCAACGCATCGGTCACGCCCGGCCCTGCCGTCACCGCGGCCACGCCGATTCCGCGCGTCAGCCTCGCGGTGGCGTCGGCCGCATGCGCCGCTGCCTGCTCGTGCCGGGTGTCCACAATCCGGATGCCCTCTTCGACACATCCGGCATAGATCGGCGCGATGTGCAGCCCGGACAGCGTGAACAGCGTCTGCACGCCCTCGGCTTTCAACATTCTTGCGACCAACTGCCCGCCTGTCACCGCTGCCATGCGCCTGGCTCCTCGCGTCGTTCGCCTCTTGCCCGGCTCCGCACGCGACGCACGCAGCGTGTCAGACGGGCGACCGCTCTGTTCTTGGGGTCACGGACCGGCCGGCGCAAGCGATGACGGACAGGAGGCCCGATCACGGCAGCGCGTCCCCTCGAGCAGGCAAGCGCGCGCTAGCACGTGCAGCGGAGGCCCGCGGAGACGGAATGGATGCGCTGGCTAAATCCAGGGGAACGTGATCAGGTGGGGGCAGTTGCCGCGGTGGGTCTCGAGCCCGGCCCGGCCGGTCGACAGGGTAACAGTAACGTTCAGGTACGACAGGTGCTTGGTCTTGCCGCGATGGTGCTCCGACGGACGGCCCAGGGGCACCGGGAGAGCGCCCCGCACGACGGCGTGCTCGCCCTTGGGGACGCGAAGCGAGTGAACCTGATGGCGTGACAGGTCATGGCCGATTTTCTCGGTGGTCCGGTACGGAATGCGCAACCAACGCAACCTGGTACGCGCCAGCCATCCTTCCCAGAACACCAGTCTGACTTGCAGACTCTGCAGCTCGATGGGGCGCCTTGCCGTCAAGTGGATCTCGTAGCGCAGCAAGGTTCCCGGCTGGGGCACCGCACGCTCGAGCCCGATGTCCACGGTTCGGATGGCCCACCAGAACGGCAGCTTGTGACGAAGCTCGTGCCAGCGCGCGCGCAACGGACGCCACAGCTCCAGGCACAACGCCACGCCCGGCACGACCGCCAGCGTCCACCACGACGGGGCGCGCGTTGCCGCCAGCTGCACCAGCGGCACCACCACCATCGCCACGGCAACGAAGGAAGCCAGGGTCATCGCAACCACGCGCGGGAAGGTCGGACCGGCGAACGCGACCTTGGTGTAGCGAAGAGACGGGTCTGGCAGGTATCGGCCGACCAACCCCCACTCGCGAGGCGCGTCGGTACCGCGATCGGTCGCGGACGGCAGCTCAGTGCGCGCCGTGGGCTGCTGTGCCGGAGTGGAAGAGGTGCTGTGGAGATCGACCATCGCGTCGCCCGACCGGTCGGTGCATGAACCGATTTGCATCTATCGTCGCAATCGGGTCTTGCGGTCCATTGCACATCGCGTGGCGCGACGCCACCGGCGCGTGTGACCGAGCTTGACCGGCTTCTCGGATTCCGTTCTCATCGAGCCCGACATGCAGACCGCGATGGCCGTTGCTCCCAAGGACCGGACACGCCGTGTGATCGGCGGGGCGCTGTACGCGCTGCTGACCCTCGTCGGCTTCGGGCTGTTCCTGTTCCTGTTCGGGTTGCTGCCGCTCTTCGAACGGACTCCTTGCGGGGTGTCCGCCTACTACGAGTACATGGCCATCGGCGCGGCCCTCGCCTTCCCCGCAGTGCTCGCTTACATGTTCGTGCCGATCATCATCGACCGCTACGATCCGGAACCATGGTGGGCCCTCTTGCTGGCGTTCGTCTGGGGGGGGTTCGCCGCAACCGGCCTGGCCGGCGCAATCAACACGGCGCTGGGCGTAGCCGGCAGCGCGGCGGCCGGGGAAACCGGAGGAGCCATCATCGGGTCGGTGATCAGCGCCCCCATCTTCGAGGAGTTCTTCAAGGGCTTGCTGGTGCTCGGCATGTACGTGTTCCTTCGCACCGAGTTCGACGGCGTGGTCGACGGCGTCATCTACGCGACCTTCGCTGCGCTCGGATTCGCCTGCATCGAGAACGTCATCTACTACGGCGGCGCCGGCTTCGACGCATTCAACAAGAGCGGGTGCGACGCCGACACGGCCTGGCACGCGGTCACCGGCACATTCGTGGTTCGCGGCATCCTCAGCCCCTGGGGACACCCGCTGTATACGTCGATGACCGGCATCGGCATCGGAATCTCACGGGAGACCCACCGCACCTGGCTCAAGTACCTCGCTCCCATCGTCGGCTACGCGTGCGCCGTGATGCTGCACGCGATGTGGAATGCCTCCGCGGTCGTCTCCGATGCTAGCGGCGTGCCGGTCATCGTACTGACGATCCTGCTCTATCTCGTATTCGTCGTGCTGTTCACCATCGTCATGATCGCCCTGGTCGTGCGCGAAGGGCGCATCATCCGCAAGTTCCTGACCGACGAGGTCGCGATCGGGACGATGACGCAGCAGGAGGTGGACCTGGTGTGCTCGCCGATCGGCAGGCTGCGTGCGCTGGTGGCCAGGGGCGGGCTCAAGGGGCGCCGATTCGTGGGCGCGGCGTCGACACTGGCGCTCAAGAAGTGGCACGTCATGCGGGCGATGGAGGGCAAGAAGTCGACGGTGAGCATGGACTTCATCGTGCCGCTTCGGCAGGAGCTGGCGAAGATCCGGAGCGAGTTGGGGCTTCCGCAGCCGGGGCAGCCAGCGCCGGCGTATGCAGGCGGACCGCCGCAGCAAGCCTATCCGCCGCAACCGGGCTATGGTGGTCCGCAGGGGGGATATGGCGGTCCGCAGGGCGGCGCTCCCCCGGGAGGTGGATATCCCCCGCAAGGCGGGTACGGACCGGGAGGCGGATATCCCCCGCAAGGCGGGTACGGACCGGGAGGCGGATACCCACCCGGCGGCGGATACCCGCCGCGCTGAGCGCGCTCAGGCCGCGGCCAAGTCAGCCGCTCGAAGAGTGTGTCCGGAAATCGGCCGATAGCGTGTCACCGGGCACGCACGGGGTGTGTCCGTCGCGCCGCGGGTGTATGCATGTTGCCGGGCTTTTTCGAGCGGCACGCGCGTTGCTCAGCCTCGGTCCGGAGCATCCCCATGAACGATCGCCGTCCCTCTTCGCGCTTCCCCCACTGGCTTCGTCCGGCTCCGGTCGCGCTGCTCGCCATCAGCGCGTTCGTCAGCTGTCTGCACGGTGAGCGGGCGCCCACCGTCACGCCCAGCCAGACCCTGGCGTTGGGTGCGGGCAGTGCCACATCCCCGGCGTTGTATGACCAGCCGTTCGGTGTGGTATTCGCCTCACCCCAGGGCGAGACCACCGACGCCAGCGAAGTGAGCATCGTGTTCAATCGTCCGATGAAGCCGCTGGAGCTCGCCGGGCAAGAGAGCGCTCCGCCCGTGCGCATGGTGCCGCAGATTCCCGGGGCGTGGCGATGGATCGGGACGAGTGCCCTGTACTTCGCGCCGCAGACGTCCCTTCCGCAAGCGACCGAGGTGACGGTGACGGTCCCGGCCGGCACGCGGGCGATGGACGGCTCGACGCTGGCGAAGGACTACGTGCTGCAGTTCTCCACGCCGCGGCCGGAGCTGGTGAGCACGGACCCGTACGACGGGTCGAACTCGCTGGAGCCGAACGCGCGTTTCACGGTGACGTTCAACCAGCCTATTGCCGCCAGCGAGATCGAGCGCGCCCTGAGCCTGCAGATCGACGGCCAGCCGCCTCGTCCGGTTGCCTTCGAGGTTCGGAGGCCGGACCCGGGCAACGACAAGCTGGCCGAGTTGGTGCCGCGCTCACCGCTGCCGCTGAACGCGGGGATCACGCTGGCTGCGGCGAGCACGCTGCGCGGCGTGGAAGGACCGTTGCAGGCCGGGCGCGAGTCTCGTCACACGTATCGCACGTACGGGCCGCTCGGCATCCGCGAGCTGTCGTGCTCGCGCGACACGCCCCACGGCAAGTGCGCCCCGCGCTCGGCCGTTTCCTTGTCGTTCACCAACCCGGTCAAGCTAGAGGACATCCGCAACGCCATCACGGTCACCCCACCGATCCAGATCCGCTGGCGCGACTACGGCGCGGACTACGACTCCCAATACCAGGCCATCGACGCGTCGTTCGCGCCGGGGCGTGACTACACGATCCGCGTGCGGGGAACCCTCAAGGATACCCACGGCCAGCCGCTCGGGCGCGACGCCGAGTTCCACGTGGCCTTCGACGATATGTGGCCGTCGGCGGAAGTAGGCGTCACGGGCACGTACTTCGAGCCGTCGACCGTGCGCGACATCGCGATCGCGAGCGTCAATGTTTCCGCACTGGATTTGGTGACGGCACCGCTGGACGACGACGGCATTGCGTTGTTCGCGTGGTCCACGACGACGCCGTCGTACGAGGCAATCGCGGGATTGCACGGCGCGAAGGCCAGCCGGCTGCATCCAGGGATGGCGCCGAACGTGATGGCCAAACAGCTGGTCAAGCCGTCGGAAGTCCTGGGCGGTCCCACCAGACGCGGGAGCATGGTCGTCGCGGCACGGTACGTGGCGAGGCCGGAAACGTCTTCGGCGCACAACGTGACCGACGCCCGGCTCGTACAGATTACGGACCTGGGCATCAGCGCCAAGATCTCGCGATTCGGCTCGCTGGTGTGGATTACGCGCTTGTCCGACGGCAAGCCGGTCCACGATGCGGAAGTGCGCGTGCGCATGCCGGGCGGATCCCCTGCGACCGACTTCGTCACGCACACGGACTCGTCCGGACTGGCGTCGATCGACGCCTCGCACCTGATCGTGTCGCGCGAGACGCAGCATGCCCCGATCATCATTGCGCGAGCAGGCGACGACACGGCGTGGCGCAGCTCGAGCGATCTGCTCTACGGCTGGCGCTACGGAGTTGCCACGGACCTGTACGGCGACCTGCAGCCCTTCGGGCTGGTGTTCACGGAGCGAGGCGTGTACCGGCCCGGCGATGCGGTCGAGCTCAAGGGCATCCTACGCAAGCAGGAGCCCAAGGGCACCTCGACGCCGGCGGGGGCGCCGGTGACCGTCAAGATCACCACGCCCACGGGCGAGTCGATGCTCACGCGCAGCCTGCAGCTCAACGAGTTCGGCTCGTTCAGCACCGAGGCGCGCATCCCGGCGAGCGCAGAGCTGGGCAGCTACGGCATCGACGTGTCCGTGGGCAACAGCACCGATTCGCATGCCTACGCTTCCTTCGAGGTGGCCGAGTACCGTCCGGCGGAATTCAAGGTCGGCGTGGAGCTCGACAAGCGGGCCTACATCCGCGGCGACAAGGCGTCCTGCACGGTGCACGGCGACTACCTGTTCGGCGCGCCCATGTCCGAGGCCACGGTGCGCACCACGATCACTCGCGGCGCGACCTGGTTCTCACCGCCGGGCATCGACGGCTTCGAGACCGCGGACACCTCGTACATCCAGGACCGCGACGATCTGACGCAGAACGCCGGGCAGCTGCACAGCGGCAGCTCGAAGCTCGACCAGAAAGGCGCGCTCGTGGTCGACACGAGCCTCGCGATGCCCGGCCAGCGCAGCACCGAGGTCGTCACGTGCGAGGCCGAGGTCATGGACCTGTCGCGTCAGACCGTGGCGTCGTCGTCGACGTCGCTGGTGCACCCGGCCGAATTCTACGTCGCGTTGCGTGCGCCGAGCGACTTCACCAAGGCGGGCGACGAGCTCGCGCCCGAAGTGCTCGCGGTGGAGCCCGACGGCAAGAAGCGCTCGGGAGCCGGCATCAGCCTGGAGCTGATTCGTCGCTCCTGGGTCACCGCGCGGGAGAGCGCGGGGCACGGCGGCATGCACGCGGTCAGCAAGCCGGTCGACACGGTGGTGTCCAAGTGCGCGGCGATTACCGCCGCGACGCCCGTGTCGTGCAAGCTGCAGGTGCCCAAGGCCGGTTACTACATCGTGCGCGCGTCATCGACGGACCGGCGGGGCAACCCGATCGCGGCCTCGACGTACGCTTACGCGCTGGGCGAGGGCGAAGCGGGTTGGCTCGAGCGCGACGACATGGCGCTGGAGCTGGTGCCGGACAAGAAGTCGTACGAGGTCGGGGACACGGCGCGCATCCTGATCAAGTCGCCGTTCAAGGAGGCCGATGCGCTCGTGACCGTGGAGCGCTCGGGCATCTACTCGCAGCAGCAGATCAAGCTGCAAGGATCGATGCCGACGATCACGGTGCCGGTGACGGACGACATGCGGCCGAACGGCTACGTGTCGGTGGTGATGCTGAGAGGCAGGAGCAAGCCGGCGCCGGCGTCGTGGAACGCGCCGGACGTGGGCGCTCCCGCGTTCCGCATCGGCTACGCGAACCTGCGCATCAATCCTGAGGCGCGCAGGCTCGCGGTGACCGTCACGCCGTCCAAGACCGACTACCGGCCAGGCGAGACGGCCACGGTCGACATGCTGGTCAAGGACCGCGCGGGCAAGGGCACGCGGGCAGAGATCACGCTGTACGCGGTCGACGAAGGCGTGTTGATGCTCACGGGCTACAAGACGCCCGATCCGATTCCGGTCTTCACCGAGCCGCGCGCGCTTCAGGTGGGCTACACCGAGGCGCGCACCGAGCTCGCCAGGCTCACGCTCAGCCCGATGCGCGGCGCGGTGGGCGAGGACAAGGGCCTGGAGGGCGGCGGCGGCGGCAACAGCGTACGGCGCGACTTCCGCCAGAGCGCGTACTTCAACCCGTCCATCGTCACCGACGACAGCGGACGCGCGCGCGCCGTGTTCAAGCTGCCCGAAGGGCTCACGACCTACCGGCTGATGGCGGTGGTGGCCGCGCCCGACGATCGCTTCGGATTCGGCGAGTCGCGGGTGACCACGAGCCTGCCGCTGCTGGCGCGCCCGGCGTTCCCGCGAGTGCTTCGCGCGGGAGATCAGCTTCGCGCTGGCGTGGTCGTGACATCCAAGTCGCTGCCGAGATCGAAGATCGACGTGACGGTGGCGGCCGAGGGCATCGAGCTGACCGAGCCGCCCAAGGCCTCGATCGAGCTCGACACCGGCGCATCTCAGGAGGTGACATTCGGCTTCCAGGCGGCGCGGGTGGGCACGGCCAAGCTTCGCTTCCAGGTCAGCGGCGGCGGACAAAGCGATGCGGTGGAGTTCACCAAGGACATCAAGCCGCCCATGGCACTCGAGGCCGTCGCGCTCTATGGCTCCACGCAGTCCACGGCAGGCGAGCGGCTGGGCGATCTGTCGGCCATGCGCAGCGACGTGGGCGGGCTCGACGTGTCCGTGGCATCGACGGCGCTGGTCGGGATGAAGGGCAGCTTCGAGTTCCTGATCGACTATCCGTATCTATGCACCGAGCAGCTCACCAGCCGCTTGGTACCGCTGATCCCGCTTCGCTCGCTGGCGCACGACTACCAGCTGCAGGAGCCGCCCAACGCAAGCTCGATGATCGCGAGCACGATCGCCCAGATCGTTCGGCGGCAGCGGCACGACGGCGGGTTCGGGATGTGGGACGACTCGCCGCAGAGCTCGCCGTGGGCGACGGCGTATGCCGTGTGGGGGCTGGGTCTGGCGACGCGCTACGGACAGGCCGTGCCGCCGCGCGTGCTGGACAGCGGGATGGAGTACCTGCGCGGCTACCTCGCCCGCTGGAACAAGGATCCTCTCGGCCCGCCGACCTCGGCGTTCATGCTCGACGTGCTCGCCGAGAACGGCAAGCCCGACGCCGGCTACATGAACCGTCTGTACGAGGCCCGCGACAAGCTGCCGCTGTTCGCCCGCGCCTACCTCGCCCACGCCATCGCCGTCGGCAAAGGCGATCCGCAAGCGCTCGCCGACCTCGTCCGCGACCTCGAGGGGCATATCCGGATCAACGGCAACCAAGCGGTCGTCACCGAGAACACGGGCGACGACTATGCGCAGCTGATGGACTCGTCGGTGCGCACGCAGGCGCTCGTGCTGCGCGCGCTGATCGCGGCGCGCCCCAACCATCCGAGCGCGGCGCAGCTCGCCAGGGGCCTGCTAGCCCAGCGCAAGGACGGGCAGTGGAGCACTACGCAAGAAAGCGCGTATGCGCTGCTGTCGCTCGACGAGTACCGCAAGGTGCAGGAGAACGCCGTGCCGGACTTCGTGGCGTCGGCATGGTTGGGCGATGACAAGCTGCTCGAGCAGGCGATGACCGGCAGGACGACACGCTCGTACTCGTTCTTCGTGCCTGCGGCTCGCGTGCTCGCTGCGAGCGGCGCGACGCTGGCGTTCCGCGAGGGTGGCGCCCAGAAGGGCACGCTGTTCTACGAGGCACGTCTGCGATACGCGCGCACCGAGCTTCCGCGCGCGCCGATCGATCGCGGCTTCTTCATCCAGAAGACCATGCGCGTCGTGAACCCCGAAGGCCTCGCCGCCGCCATGCGCACCGTGCCCGCTCCCGGCGCCAATCCGGTCCCCAAAGGCGGCGAGTTGGTGCTCGTGGACCTGCTCATCTCCAGCCCAAGGCCCCAGGAGTTCGTCGTGGTCGACGATCCGCTGCCCGCCGGGCTCGAGGCCATCGATTCGCGCCTTGCCACCAATGCCGCGTCGCTCGCGGTTGCGGGTTCGGGCGGGGAAGACAATGAGTTCGTCGACGACGGCGAAGACCACGACCAGGACCGTCTCGCCCGCGGAGACGCGCTGATGCCCAGCTGGTATCGTCAGGAAGTGCGCGACGACCGCGTGCTGTACTTCGTCGATCACATGGCTGTCGGCCTGTACCACTACCGGTATCTGGCCCGCGCCACCACGGTAGGCACGTTCGTGCTGCCGCCCTCGCGCGTGGAGGCCATGTACCAGCCCGAGATCTTCGGACGTACCGCGGGCGCGGCGTTCCGCGTCGTGTCCCGCTGAGCGGGCGTCGCAACGGAGGCGGCCCGTGCGGCTCGAGCCAACATTGCGCCAGACACGCTGGATTCGCGCGGCGATCGCGATCGCGGCGGCTCCGCTGCTGGCGCTCATCGCTTGGGCGGCCGTCACGCCGTTGCCGCCCGAGCTGAAGGCTCCGCACGCGTTCGACAGCTCGATTCGCGTATTCGATCGCAACGGCAAGGTGCTGGCCGAGGTCCGCGCCGACGACGGCGCGCGAGCGCGTTGGGTTCACCTCGAGGAGATTGGCCCGTACCTGGCCAGAGCCATGGTGGCCGCGGAAGACCAACGCTTCTATGTCCATCCTGGCATTGATCTGGCAGCGATCGCGCGAGCCGCGGCGCAGGACCTGTGGAACCGCCGCATCGTATCGGGGGCGTCGACACTCACGCAGCAGCTGGCGCGCAACCTGGTGCCGCGACCTCGCACGCTGCCGGGCAAGCTCTTCGAGATGGCGGTTGCGCTGCGCATCGAGGCGTCCCTGTCCAAGCGCCAGATCCTCGAGAGCTACCTGAACCTGGTTCACTTCGGGCCGTCGCTGCGAGGCGCCGAGGCCGCGAGCCGGTTCTACTTCGACAAGCCGTGCTCGGCGCTCTCGCTGTCCGAGGCGGCCACCCTGGCTGCCCTGCCGCGTGCGCCAGCCATGTACGACCCGCGCAAGGCGCCCGAATCGCTCGTTGCCCGGCGCGACCGCATTCTCGGCCGCATGCTCGCGGCCGGCTGGGCGAGCGACGACGAGGTCGCGCGGGCCAAGCGCGAGCCGGTCACCGTGCACCTGCGCGCGACCGGCTGGGGCGCACCGCACCTGATTCGCGCCCTGCTCGCGGGCCAGGTGCAGCCGGGGCTCGGACCGCTGCAAGACCGCGTGTCGGTCCTGGCCACGACGATCGACTCGAGGCTTCAAAGAGAAGCGCAGACAGCCGCGCGCGACCTGGTCTCCTCGCTGGCCGCACGGCACGTGACCGCAGCGTCGGTGATCGTCATCGACAACGCCTCCAGCGACATCCTGGCCTGGGTGGGGGCGCCGGACTTCTCGGACGAGCAGCGCCTGGGCCAGAATGACGGTGTGTTGGCCCTTCGCCAGCCCGGCTCGGCGCTCAAGCCCTTCGTCTACAGCGCTGCGATCGACGACCTCGGCTGGAACGGCGCCACGCTGCTGCCCGACGTCGAGCTGCACCTGGCCGGGGAGACTGGCTCGTACAGCCCGCAGAACTACGACGGACGATTCCACGGTCCGGTTCGGCTGCGGGAGGCGCTGGGCAATTCCTTCAACGTGCCAGCGGTAGTGGCTGCCTCGGCGGTGGGCCCGGCGCGCGTGCTCCAGCGGCTGCGAGACGTGGGGCTGACGTCGCTCGACAAGCCCGCGGACTTCTATGGGGCAGCCATCGCGCTGGGCGACGGCGAGGTGCGATTGCTCGACCTGGCGAATGCGTATGCCACGCTCGCACGCGGTGGCATGAGCAAGCCGATTCGCGCGCTCCAGTCCGCGACAGGCGTTCGCGGGGAGCCGATTCAATTGCCGCATAGCGACGCCGCTCGCCGCGTGATGCCGGAGACCACGGCGCGGCTGCTCCTCGATATCCTCTCGGACCCGGATGCGCGACTGTCGTCGTTCGGCGCGGGCTCGGTGCTCGACCTCCCCTTCCCGGTCGCGGTCAAGACGGGCACATCCAAGGGGTTCCGCGACAACTGGGCGGTAGGGTCGTCGTCCGAGGTCACCGTAGGCGTTTGGGTGGGGAATTTCGACGGCAGCGCGATGCAGGGCACCAGCGGAATCACGGGCGCCGGACCGCTGTTCCGCACGGTCATGATCGCTGCCATGCAGGCGCGCCAACCCCGGCCGCTACGGGCCGAGGGCGCTGGCTTCGAGCGCGTGTCGATCTGCGCGCTATCGGGCAAACGCGCCACGGCCCGCTGCCCTCACCGCGTCGACGAGCCCTTCGCGCGCGGCCATGCGCCGGAGCAGGAGTGCGACATGCACGTAGCCGTCCAGATCGACCGCCGCAACGGGCTTCTGGCAGGTCCGGGCTGCCCGCCGGGCGAGGTGACGACTCGGGTCTTCGAGCGCTACGAGCCTGGGACTGCGGCTTGGGCGCGGGAGGTGGGACGTCCCGTGACGCCGGAGGCCTGGTCACCGCTGTGCCCCGGGCAAGGGACTCCATGGGACATGTCACGAGACGCGATCTCCGCGCGACCGACGATTCGATATCCGGTGGACGGCGCCTCGTTCTTGCTGGATCCGGCCGTCCCGGCGGCGCAGCAGGCCATTGTGGTCCACGCGACGGCACCCGCAGGCGCTACGTCATTGTCGTTCCTGGTGGACGGGGCCGTGGTGGCTACACGGCAGTCGCCATTCGAGTACACGCTGCGCCTGACACCGGGCCGGCACGAGCTGGTGGTCAGCGCGCCGGACGGATCGCGGAGCAACGCGGCTTCATTTGTCGTGGAGTAAGGGACCGGCTCGGGTGCGAACCGTCGCGCTTGACGCCGGGCATTGCCCCCGGCGCGCCGTGAGGCTTGGTCACTTCACGTCGAACTCGAGCTTACGCGCCGGAGCGATCGCCGGACAATTGATGTCCGCACCCGCGCTGGGGCTGAACGAGCGCACGACCGACTTGAGCTTGTCGGCTGTCGCGCTGTCCGGGCAGACGCCCACGAGAACGTATTCCTGTTTGGTCCCGGACAGCGACGCGCTCTCCAACAGGAACTCGTAGAACTCGACGGAGGCGAGCTCGGGGTGTCCTTTGAGGTTCTCGCGCGTCTTGTCGTAGGCGAAGGTCGGACCGGCAATCGTCCCGCGCCGGAACAGCTGAACGGCCGGACCACGGCAGGAGAATCCGGCAGAGCTTGCGGCAACCGGGGGCGTCGACGCGGCCGGCGCGGCCGAAGCAGACGGCGCAGGCGCAGTGGCCGAGGCGCCAGCGGGCGGTGCGCTGGTCGCCGCCGTGATGGCGACGCCGGAACGAATCGACTGCAGCTCGCGGAGCAACTGCGTCGCGCCGTTGGCGTCCATGCTCGACATCTTGTCCTTGAGCGCCATGAGCGCGATGAAGGAGTCGTCGAGGTGCTTCTGCTCGTCACGGTACTCGGCGACGGTCAGCTTGCAGGTATTGAAGTTGTTGCAGAGTGCGACACGCTGCTCCTTGAGCAGCTGGACCAGATCGGCGGCTTGGCGAATCGCGGTCTCGCGGTACGAGGCACTGGCGCCGACGCCCGCCGCGCCGACCGACCCCTCGAACGACTGCCCTTCGTATTGCAGCGCGCTGCGCGAGCAATCTTCCCGCACGATCTTGCCGATCGGCGCCGGGCACTCGTACTCCTGGTAGTCCTGACCCTTGGAAGTGGGACCGGGGCCACCCGCCCCGCCTCCGCATGCGACCAAGCCAGCCACGCCAACACACACCAATGCTGCTGCAACGCCTCGTTTCATGGACGCCCCCATAGCACAGTCGGCAGCGCGCGGGAAACCGGTCCGCCGTGGTGCGCTCGTGGCGCCCCTGTGGCGAGCACGTGCCAACCGCGCCCAACCGTCCGCTGCCCGACGCATCCGGAGCGCTGCTATCTCGCCCGATCCTTGCAGCAGCGGAATCCCACTTCGTAGCTGCGGAATCCCCCGTCATGCGCGCAATTCACGTAGCCGCAGGCTGGCTCGTGCGGCTCGCGGAAACACTTCACCCACGAGCAGCCTTCCATCACGTACTGGTGCTTGCGTTGCTCGCCGTTCTGACACGCCTCCGGGTGCTCGTGCGTCTTGACTACCCACTCGGCAACATTGCCCGTCAGGTCGTACACACCTTCCGCGGACCCGCAGGTGGGGCGCTTTCCGCTGGGCTCCGCCTGGTTCAGCCGCCGTGCCTCGGCCACGGCCTGCTCCGCGGGCCACTTCCCCAGCAATCCCCAGTTGGGATTGATGTATCGGCCATCCTGGTTGCACGCATGCTCCTGGTACCTCGGACCGTACGGATACGGCTGCCCAGCGGGCCCCTCGCAAGCTCTCAGCCACTCGTCCTCCGTACACAGCCGCTTGCCTCGCTGCTTGCACCACGACTGCGCGTCGTCGACAGTCTGCATCACCAGCGGCGGAGCTCCCTGCTGGTTCGGGGCTTCGAACCGATCGATGCACGCGCGCTGGACGTCGACCATATCGGGGGGACAGGGGCCTTGCGGGACTGAGGCCGCACCGGAAGCCGCGGATGCAGGCGCAGGCTCGGATTGCGCGACCGTCGAACTCGCGCTCGCTGCCGGCGGCAAACCCAATGGCGGGGGCGGGACGGCTGGTGCGAGTGTTTGTTGGGTATTCGCGGCGCCGACAGGTGCGACGGCTTGCCCCTTGGCCGTTGTCCCGCAACCTTGGGCGAGCGCCATGCCGCACAGACACGCGCTCGCCACGCACAACGCTACGACCCGGCGATCACCGCGATAGGCCATGCGGTGCATCTTCGCGTGCGTCGCGGCGGGAAACAAGCCGAAACGCTGTACTCTGGCGTGACGTCGTCTGCGCATCGCGCGCGGCAACAGGGGCGAGCCGCCCAGCGACCGTGCAACGCACCGCTCGATTCGCTCAGGGGCACAGCCCCGCACTTCGGGCCAGCTCCAACGCCGACGCGCAAAGCCGCAGCCGCTCCGGCGTGCGCTCCCAGGTGCGAATCGCACTCGACGACCCGAGCATGGCTGGCTGGTCCCCCGGTAGCTGAGGCATCTTGTCGATGCAGTCCGCATACTCGCTGCAGGCATCCCCGGATGCGGGCGAGCTGGCCGACGACGCCGCGCCCGGCTGCTCCGGCTGCAGCGCATCGACGCCCGTGGGCAGCTCGCCTCTCAGGTCCTTGGCGTTGTACCCACCAGGAACATCCCTGGTGAGCAGCAATGTCTGGTCCGATCGCATCGAAATATGGTCCGTGTCGAGGAACCTCACCTCGATACGGTCCGAGCCCGCTTGGATGGTCAGCGTGTCTCCCCGAGCATCGACAATGCGGTAGGGCTCGTGCCTATCCGCCCCGTCGCCGCCGAACGCAATCTCGTCGGGCGTAATGACCACGAGCATCGCATCGTAGTCAGCGAGCTTCTTGCGCACGGTCTCGAGCAAGGGAGAATCCGGCTCCGTCGCCTGCAGCCGGATGAGCGACCGGAACGTCGTTCGCTCGTCTTGCGTCGGCGACATCTTCTCGAACTGCGGTTCGTCGGGCGGGGTGGCGAGAGCCCAGCGGGTCAGCGCCACCGAGCGTGCCTGCGCTCGCGGCAAGGTCGGTCCCCACCGGCCCACCAGCCGCTCGTGCAGCGCTTCGGACGGTTGCGGGGATGTCCGGTCGGCCGTCGACGCCGCGGTTGGCGCCTGCGCCGGGGCGGAGGAAGAAGACGCCGCGCTTCCGCATCCCACGACAGCTGCGACGCATGCGACGCCAACGACGAGCAACAAAGAGCGCATGGGAATATCCTTCGGGCCGGGTTGGGAAAACGGTGAGTCCGGCGGCAACCTCAATAGGCATGCTCCGTATAGCCGGCCGCGGCCGCGTACGTGTGATACGCATCGAGCACTGCCGAATCGTAGTCCGTGTTGTATTCGGTACAGCTCTTGGTGCTGCCGTAGCTGTTGTAGTTGCCAATCGCCATCAGCGTGTACTGCTCCTGGGTGCACACCGGGAACTGCTGCTCGACCTGCGCCCGGTTGCCCGCAACCCCTGCTATGCCGATATGGATGTTGTTGTCCGGGTTGAAGATCGACCCCGTCCACTCGCTCGACGACTCGTCGGTCGCCATGTTCGGGTGGCCATTGGCGAGCAATCCAGCGTTGTCCGGCGTGCCGCCGCAGGCAGGGACGACCTGCATCAACCCGAAACATCCGCACTCGTCCGTGCTCCAGCCGCTGGGCTGCCCGCAGGGAAGGTTCGGACACCCGACCGCCGTCCGATCGAAGCGCGATTCGACATACATGATCGCCTTGAAGATCATCGGGTCGGGCTCGTTGTAGTGGGCAGTCCACTCGAGGATCTCGCAGTCGAAGGAATCGACGGCTACTCCGGTCTGCTGAGCCACCAGGCCTGTTGCGAGGGGATCCGGATCGCAGCTGGCGCTGCTGCCACCTCCCGTGCCCGGCGTGCCCCCTGTGCCCGAGATGCCTCCGGTCCCCGGGCTCGTGCCCCCGCTGCCCGATCCGCCGCCGGCACCACCCGCCGCTACGTAGCCTCCCGTCGGTGAGCCGTCACCGCTATCACACGCTGCAACCGCGAGCACCGCCGCGCCCAGGAGCGCCACCATGGCCTTCATAACCGCTCAGCCTATCACGTCCCGTTCTTTCCTGCGATTTGCCTGGTGCCAGCCCTCGCGCTTCGTAACTCTTCGCCGTCCACGTCGCTCGGCTCCCTCGCTGGTCGGTCTGCTCGCGGCCCGATTGCTCCACGCCCAGTTGCACGCCCCCCTGCCTTTCCCTATGCTTTGCGCATCGTGCGCCCTTCCTTCCAACCGCTCTTGGCCGTCTTCGCGTCCCTGACGCTCGTCGGCGCCTGCATCGCGATTCCCGAGGGCTCGGGCATTCCAACCCCCATCACGCAGCAGGACGAGGCTGGCGCGGACAGCTTCGTCAACGTGGAAGCATCCGGCCCGGCCGACGCCTCCTACGAAACCCCGGTCGCGGACCCTCACGCCGTGATCGGCATCGACCCGCCCCACGGCCCCTTCTCCGGCGGCCAACACGCCGTCGTGCGCGGCGCCGGCTTTGCCTCGTCCGCACGGGTCTGGCTAGGAAACGTCGAGGTCCCCGCTGCTGACGTGGTGGCTGCCGACCCGACCCGCATCCAGATCAGTGTCCCCGCCGGCGCTCCGGGCGACGTCGACGTGCGCGTGCAGAACGGCAATGACCAGTCCACCTCGCGCACGCTGCCGGCCGGCTACTCCTACGACGCGTTCTATGCCGACCCGTCGAGCGCCCCGACCTCGGGCGGCACGATCATCCAGCTCATGGGCATGCACACCGGCTGGGTCGACGGCACCACGGTCACGATCGGCGAGTCGCCATGCGAGGACCTCCAAGTCAAGTCGGCCGAGCAGATCCAGTGCAAGGTGCCGGCCCACATGGCGGGCTCGGTGGCGATCACCGCACAGGTGCCCGGCCAGTCGCCCATCGTTGTCTACGATGCATTCACCTACGCGGACAGCGACAACGGCTTCAAGGGAGGCCTGTCGGGCGCCGCCTTGTCGGGCGCCTTGCGGGTCGGCGCGTTCAACGCATACACCGGTGACCCGATCGCGGCTGCCACGGTCATCGCCGGCGATTCGCTGGGCACGGCCCTGGTGCAACAGACCAACGCATCCGGCATCACCGTGTTCCAGGACTCCGGCCTGTCGGGCAAGCGCTCGGTGACCATCGCCAAGAAGTGCTACGGCCCCACGACCTTCGTCGACGTTCCCGTCGACACGGTGACAGCGTATCTGACCCCGGTCATCAGCCCGGATTGCGGCGCCGACGCTGGCGACGTGCCGCCCACGGGCGGCAGCGGCTATGAGCCGTCGTACATCCAAGGCGAGCTGGTGTGGCGCAACGGAGTGGAGTTCAAGCCCGGCGTCTGGACCAACGTGCCCGTCCCCGCGTCCGCGGACGAACGCCGCGCGGCGTACGTGTTCACGCCGGCAGGCGACCCGACCTATGCCTTCCAGCTCCCCGACGCGTCCCAGGCCAGCACGCCCGAGCACGCCGGCGTGCTGGGCTCGACCTTCTCGCTGACCACCAGTGCGGGCAACCAGACGCTCTACGCCCTGGCCGGCATCGAGAACCGCAAGCTGAACCCGCCCGTGTTCACTGCCTATGCCTTCGGGATGATCCAGGGCGTCTCCACGCTCCCCGGGCAGACCACGACGGACGTCTACATCGACATGGACAAGTCGCTGGACCAGGCGTTGACGCTCTCGGCGACGCCGCCGGCCCCCGGCCCGCGGGGACCGGACAGGCTCATTGCCAGCGTGGCCGTCCAGCTCGGCAACGTGGGATACGCCCTGTTTCCCAACGGCAGGAAGATCGTGCCGCTCGCATCGACCGGTCCCATCTCGATCGTTGGCCTGCCCGGTCTCGACGGGCCCCTGAGCGGCGCGAGCTTCGTGTCCTCGGTTTCCGCGGTGACCGGCCCGAGCCAGGGAGTTCCCAAGTCCATCGTCGGCAAGTACCTCTCGACAGACGCCACGCTCGGCGTACACATCGACGGCTTCGTGCAGGTGCCCGTGCTCGCCACGCCGGCGGCAGCCGAGCCCTTCGACGGCCAGCACCTTTCGGTACAATACGCGCCAGGAGGCGCCAACGTCGACGTGACCGTTGCACGGATCGACGGCGGCGGCGGGCTTCAAGAGTGGCTGATCGTGGCGCCGTCGGGCAAGACCGATCTCGAGCTGCCCGATCTGACCTCCACCGGCGGGGCCCTTGCGCCCGGCCCGGTAAGCATCAGCGTGTACGGTGGACACGTCGATGACAACGGGTTCGACTACGGTACGCTGCTGTACCGGCACACCGACACCCGAGGCTGGACCGCCTACTCGTACGACGTATTCCACACGTACTACTGATTCTCCGGTGCCATGGGCAAGCCAAGGACGGCCGCCAGGACTCGCGCACGCGCCATCGCGGCTCTCGCCGTCCTTGGTGCAGTTGGATGCCAATATGACCGCACCGACCGCTGGAACGACCAGACGGCCTCGCAGCCGAACGAAGGCTGCACGCCCGGCAGCATCCGTTGCACCTCCGTGCTTCAACGCTGTGCGACCGTGTCCGGCGGCGGCACGGGCTGGTTCACGCAGGACGATTGCGCTGCCCGCAGCCTGGTCTGTGCGCCCTCCCTGCTGCGCTGCACGGCATGCCTGCCCGACCAACGCTCGTGCAGCGGACAGGACGTCCTCGCCTGCAGCTCCGACGGTTCCGGCCAGACCAAGGTCCAGACCTGCGACCCGGAAGCGGGGAACCTGTGCCGCTCGGGTGCCTGCGCGAACCTGTGCGACGATGCCGCGAAGCTCAAGAGCAACGTCGGGTGCGAGTATTGGGGAGTCGATCTGGACAACGCGGATATCAATGCAACCTCCAACGCCGCTGCGCAGCAGTACGCCATCGTGGTGTCCAACCCACAACCCGACGTCACGGCGCACGTGGAGATCGACCAGAACGACGCGCCGCCGGGCTCTCCCCCGCAAATCGTGGTCTCTGCCAAGCAGGATGTCCCCCCGGGCAATCTGCGGGTGTTCCGCCTCGGTCCGCGGGAGGTCGACGGCAGCCCTCCGGGGGAGTTCAACACGGGTGACGGCACGGCGCTGACCACGGCGGCCTACCGCATTCATAGCCACGTACCGGTCGTGGCCTTCCAGTTCAATCCGCTCGACAACGTCAACGTGTTCTCGAACGACGCCTCCCTGCTCAAGCCCGTCGAGGCCGTCACCTACACCCCCGGCAGCCTCGATCCGGCCTATGTCGTGCTGGGCTGGCCCCAGACGATCGCCCATACGGACGACCCGGACACCAACTTCGACCCCACCAACCCCATCGATCTGCGCGCGTTCGTCACCATCGTCGCCACGCGGGACAACACCCGCATACGTTTCACCACGGCCACCCGTGTCATTCCGGGCGTCGGGCTGCCAGAGCTGCAGCCCGGCGGCGTGCGCGAGATGACGCTGCAGCCCTTCGAGGTGCTCAACCTGGAGACCGGCGGGTTCAACGCGGACTTCACGGGCTCGCTGCTCGAGGCCGATCAGCCCGTGATGGTGTTCTCGGGAAGCGAGGCCTCCGACGCCCCCTACTTCCAGAAGCTCTCCGAGCGATTCTGCTGCGCCGATCACCTCGAAGAGCAGCTCGATCCCATCCGCACCGCGGGCAAGAAGTTCGTCGCCGCGCACGCCCCCAACCGCTCCCAGGCCGTGGTCCAGGCCGGCGCCACGCTCAATGGTGTCGTCGAGGAGCCCGAGTTCTTCCGTGTCGTGTCCGCCACGACCACGCCCGCCCACGTGACCACGACGCTCTCGCCGCCGGACAATGCCTTCACGCTGCCCGCCCGCGGCGCCATGCGCGATATCCGCGCCTACCGCGACTTCCTCCTCGAGTCCGACCAGCCCGTCATGCTCGCCAGCGTGCAGGCCAGCCAGGATGCCGCCGGCGTTCGCCGCGGACTTCCGGGCGGTGACCCGAGCCTGCTGATCATTCCTCCCCGCGAGCAGTACCGGCCCGACTACGTCTTTCTGACGCCCGACAAGTACGCCTTCGACTTCATCGGGATCGCCGCCCCTCCCTCCGCCGTGGTGCTGCTCAGATCG
>JAJZQG010000089.1 GCA_021847645.1 Myxococcales bacterium | reverse complement strand
ACGGCCGGACTCCGGAGATCGGGCCGCGCGTGCTGGTGATTGGCGGCGGCAACTCGGCGATGGACGCGGCGCGCACCGCCTGGCGCGTCGTGGGAACGGGGACGGTTTCCATCGTCTACCGACGCACGTTGGACCAGATGCCCGCCGATGCCGAGGAGATCGAGGCCGCGCAGCAAGAGGGTGTCGCCATCCAAGAGCTGCTGGCTCCCGTCGAGGTGCTCCGGGAAGACGGCACGGTACGAGCGCTGCGCTGCGCGCGCATGCAGCTCGGGGAGCCCGACGGCTCCGGCCGGCCGCGACCGGTTCCCATTGCCGGCGCGCACATCGAGCTGCCCTGCGAGACGATCCTCGTGGGCATCAGCCAGGAACCCCTGCTCGACTTCCTCGACGCGCTCGGCCTCCAACGTCGCAAGGACGGCACCATCAAGGTCGACCCGGAAACCGGCGAGACCAACGTCGATGACGTCTTCGTTGGCGGCGACGCCGCGCGTGGGCCCGCGACCGTCATCAAGGCGGTGGCCGACGGGCGGCGCATCGCGAGCGCGATCGCGGCCCGGCACGGCGTGAGGCTGCGCGAGCAGCCCCCGCGGGACGTGGCGCCGAGCCGCCCCGAGCTGCTCGAAGAGCGGACCCGACGCAGGCCGGGCAATCACCCGCCCGAGCTGGAGCTGGAGCGACGCAAGGGATTCGAACAGGTCCTGCACCCGTTCGACGACGAAAGCGCCCGAGCTGAGGCGAGCCGGTGCCTGCGGTGCGACTCGATGTGCAGCCTGTGCGTGACCGTCTGCCCGAACCGGGCGAATCAGGCCTACGAGTGTGCGCCGGTGCGGGTCGAGCTCCCGTCGTTTGCCGTCGCCGACGGCGAGCTGGTGGTGGACGGGATTCGCGCGTTCGAGGTCGAGCAGAGCACGCAGATTGTCAATGTCGCCGACTTCTGCAACGAGTGCGGCAACTGCACGACGTTCTGCCCGACCGCGGGGGCACCCTGGCGCGACAAGCCGCGCATCCACCTGGACGAGCGCGACTACCGGGCAGCGCCTTACGACGCATTCATGATCGCGCGCAACGGCGACGTGACCGTGGTGCGGGCCCGCTCGGGCGGTCAGGAGCACACGCTCAACGCCGGGCCGCTCCTGGCCGAGTACCGCAACGCGAAACTGGTGGTGCGATGGAACCGCGCTGGCTGGGAGTTCGTCGAGGCCGAGCCGATCGCGCCCCTGGCTGCGGACGATACGTTCGACCTGTCCCTGTGCGGCACGATGATCGCGCTCTTGCAGGCCGCCGCCGTCATTCCCGCATGAACCGGCGCGGCCGTGGGCGCCGGCTGCACGCCTGCCCCCTCTCTTTCGCCTCGAATCGGAGCTTCGCGGCTCCCTACGCTTGGCCTTCCGTCACCTTGGCTTGATGGTCGGCCGGCGTCTGCTGTCCCTCGGCTGCGCTTGGCGCGCCCGCCGTCTCCTCAGCGGAACCCTGGCTCGCCACGTCGACGTCGAACGCGTCTTGCTGGTCGTAGGCCGTAGGCGAGATCCGCGCCAGGATGAGCGTGATGTTGTCATAGCCGCCCATCGAGTTCGCTTCGTCGATCAGCTTGCGTGCGCACTCATCGATGTCTGGCGTCTCCAGGATGATCTCCTTGAGCACGTCGTCGGGCACCATCTTCGTCAATCCGTCGCTGCACAGCAGGTACAGGTCGTCGGGTTCCGGACGGTCGATGGTCAGGTCGACCTTGACGTCTTCGCGGACGCCCACGGCTTGGCTGAGCTGGGCGGCGAGCTTGCCCTTGGCTCCCATCAGGTTGCCCAGGGTGTGGTCGTTGGTCAGGCGCAGGATGTGGCCGCGGCGAATGCGGTAGCAGCGGCTGTCGCCCACGTGCGCCACGTATGCCCGACGCTTCTGGGGCGCGAAACGCAGCGCGGTGACCGTGGTGCCCATGCCCCGCAGCCCGTCTTCCCCTGACGCTCGCTCGAACACCGCCTTGTTCGCCGTCTCGATCGACCGCGCCAGCTCGTCGGCCCGCTTCGGCCACAGGATGTTCGGCGGTCCCCCAAACTCTCCCCGATCGAACGCTTGTGCAATCACCGTCACCGCCATGCCCGACGCCACGTCGCCCGCCGCGTGCCCTCCCATGCCGTCGGCCACCACGAACACGGCCTTCTCGGGCAGCTCCACATGGCTGTCCTCGTTGTGCTTGCGCTTGCGGCCGATGTCCGTGGCTGCCACCGCCCGCACGTCGAAAAACGAATGCGGCCCGGTCGGCTCGTCCGAGAGCAGCTCGTCGATCAGCACCTGGTCGACCGTTTCCTCGGGACCGATCTCGATCTCGGCATCCTCCGGAACATGCCGGCTCGGCACCGCCTCTTCCGGACGAATGTCGCGATAGCCCTTCTGCAGGGCGCGGATCTCGTCGGGCATCACGCCGACCAGGGTGATGTCCTGGTCCTCGTCGTCGCCATTCTCGGACTCTCGCTTGGGCGGCGGAGTCGAAGGCTTGGGTTTGGGCGGTCGAACCTGTCCGGCGCGAGAAGAGGGCGGCGCCAGCAGATCGGCGTCGTCGTTGGACGCACTGCGTGCCGAACGTTCGGACGTCGTGGCGCGTGCCGTCTGCGTCGGCGTCTCGTCGCGCTTCCTGCCCAGGATCCATGCGCCGACGGCCACGATGGCGACAACAACTACGAGGATCAGGACCCAAGGCATAGTGCGCTACTTGTCCGTTCGATGAATCAGTCGATCTGCCGGTCGGCCGTTTTGGGGTGACGAGGTCTGCTGCACGAAGCAGACGCTGACCTGTGATGTTAGCACAAGGCACAGGCATCACTTCTCATTTGGTGGTGGTGCGGTGGTGCGGATGGGATCCGCGGCGCGCAGGCAACGCTCACCCACCCGTCAGAAGTCTGCGGGCAACCTCCTTGACCCGAGGCTCGGAGTCCTGGGCCGCAACGGACGACAGCACGCTGCGTGCTTGCTCGGGCGCGATGTGCGCCAGGGACTCGATCGCGGCCTGGCGAACCAGAGCGTACGTGTCCTGGCGAGCCGCGTGCGACAGCGCCTCGATGGCCGTGCGCGACGCCCGTCCGGCAGGGAGCGTGCCCAGCGCTCGCGCAGCTTGCAGACGAAACGCCCAGCTCGTGCTCTTCCCCAAGATCGCCGCCACCGCCTCGATCGCATCGTCCGAGCCGATTTCTCCCAGCAACGACAGCGCCGTGCGCTGCACGCTCTCGTCGTCGTCGCCCAGGGCGTCGACGATGGCCTGCCGGGCCGCGGCGGTCGGCTCGCGTGCCAGCACGCGAAGCGCCCGGGAACGAAGCTCCACGGACGGGTGACGCGCCAGCATCACGTACGCGGGCGAGACCGCGGCGGCGATACGCGCGGCCGCTTGCTCGGCCTTGAGCCGGTCGGCCTCGGTCAGCTCGGCGATGTCGTCGGTGAACGGCGCGAACGCCGGGTGCCCCGAGCCGGCCAGGATCGCGTCGGCCAGCAGTTGGGCGCGCTCGGGTGACGTGCGCACCGCCTGCAGCGCGGCGGCGGTCAGCGGTTGCTCGAGCAGCTCGAGCGCGCGCACCCGCTCGGCGGGCGTGCTGTGCGACGGCACCTGGCCCTGCAAGATCGTCCGCACGTCGACCCCGCTCTCGGGAACGGCGAACGGATCGGGGCTGCGCTCGTTTCCGCCGGCCAGGATGACCGCCGCGGCCAACGCTGCCTTGCGCACGGCCGGGTTCGGGTCGAGCAAGGCCTCGGCCACAGGCTCCTTGGCGCGCTCGCGATCGAGGCGCGCCAGGGCCACCAACGCGGCTTGCTTGGGGATGGCGTCGTTGCCCTGCGCCAGCGACACCAGAAGCGGCGCCTGGGCCGCGGCGCCCAGCTGCGCCAGTGCCAACGCCGCTGCCGCACGAGCCACGTTGCCCGCGTCCGAGGACCGAATCACGTCCGTCAGCAGGCCGATCGAGCTGCGGTCCTGCACCACGCCCAGACCCAGGATGCCCAGGGCACGCAGATCGGGTGCACCCTGCCGCGCGATCTCGCGCATCAGCGGCAAGGCCTTCTTGTCGCTCATGCGCGCCACGCTCCAAGCCGCGGTCACCGCGATCGGACCGCCCACCACCCCCGCGCTATCGCTCTCGGGCGAAAGGAGCGTCTTGAATCGCGGCAGCATCTCCGGGTCGCGCAGTGCGCCGCAGGCCACCATCGCCCGCGAACGCAACGACGGGTCGGCCGGTCCGGTGGCGAACGCGAACAGAGCCGGCGCTGCGGAGCGATTCTGCACGAACGCGAGCACCTCGATGGCGATGAGCTGCTGGGCCTGGTTGTCGTCCGACAGGGCGTCGAGCAAGGGCTTGACCGCCCGCGTGCCGATCCGCGCCAGCTCGGTTCGCGCGGCCTCGGCCTCCTTTTCGGTTCCGTAACGCACCCGCTGCACCAGCGGAAACGTCATCGCGCCGTACAGGTCGACCAGCAGACGACGATACACGCGCTTCTGCGGGTTGCCCAACGCCACCGGCAACAGCTCGCGCTCGAGCGTCTCGAGGGTACCGCGGCCCAGGTTGATCTGCATCGACAGCCGGGCCGCGCGCGCCACCATCTCCTCGTCAGGACAAGTGCGAACCACGCGACGGTACAGTTGGTCCGCCTCGTCGGACTGCCCGCGCGCGAGCAGCAACTCCGCCAGGTCGAAGTACACCAGGAAGAGCCGATCGTTCTTGGCGATCGCCGCGCGAAATTCGCTGATCGCCTTGTCGTTGTCCTGACGGCGCCGGTACATCTCCCCGAGCTTGCGGTGCCCCTCGGCATCGTCGGGCGCCAGCGCCACCGCCTGCGCCGCGTACGCCACCGCGTCGTCGTCGTGGTACAGCTCGGCCGCGTACTGCGCCATGCGCTGGTAGTACTGGCGCGCCCGCTTGGGATCGAGATGCACCAGCTTGTCGAGCGTGTGGATCGCCTCCTCGAGCTTGTGCTGCATGACGTACACACGCTCGAGCGACAGGAATGCCTCGGCGTCGCCCGGCCTCAGCTGCGTGAGCCGAACCAGCGTGGTCTCGGCCTCGGGTAGACGTTGCAAGCGAATGAGCACCTCGGACAGCATCCAGCCGGCCTCGATGTTCGGCGGGTTGGCCGCGAACGCGCGGTTCAGGGGCGGCACCTGCGCCGGCAGCTGCTTGGACAGGCTCCAGAGCGTGACCATGTGCATGCGCGCCTCGCGCGCCTGCGCCGCATCGTTCGCCGCCACCGCCTCGTCCAGCAGGTGCTGCCAGCTCTTGAGCGCCTCGACGAACCGCGTGCCCACCGTCGCGCGCCCGCTCCTTGCCGCGGCCGTGCGCTCCAGGGCCATGGCCAGGCTCTTGAGAAAGCGCAGGTTCTTGGGCGCAAGCGCCACGGCCTCGCGCATCGCCTCCAGCGCTTCGTCGGGCATGTCGTGGTCCAGGTACACCTCGCCCAGCGCCGCCAGCGCATCGGCGCGATTCGGGATGATCGACTTGAGCCTCGCCCATGTCTCGAGCGCCTTCTTCTTGTCCCCCTGCTGGAAGTACCGATCCCCCAGGTCGATCACATACTGCGGATCGCGCGAGCCGCCCGCCCCCAGCCGCTGCATGATCCGCATCGCGCGCTCGTTCTCGTCGATGCGCTCGTAGAAGTCCGCGATACGCGACAGCTGGTCGTCGTCCCGCGTGCGCCCCTCGGCCTGCGTGAGCAGCTGCAACGCCTTGGCCCGATCGCCCCGCTGGATCAGGATCTCGCACAGCTCGAAGACGTACTCCGGGTTGTTCGGCACTGCCCGCACCAGCGCCTCGTACTCGCGGACCGCCTCGTCGAGCTCGCCCTGCGCCTGCAGGATGTGAATGACCTTCAGGCGCGTGTCGATGTGACGCGGGTTGGCCCGCAAAGCGCGACGGTAGGCCTCCAGCGCCTTGTCCACCTGGCCGGTCTCCTCGTACAGCAGGCCCAGCGTGACCAACTCCTGGAAGTCCGGGTTGCCCTCCTTGGCGAGCAGCTCGATGAACTCGGGCAGCCGCCCCTCGGCCCGATAGGCCTCCGTGATCAGACCGTGGATCTCCGTACGCACGCCCGCTGCCTGACCCGCAACCGCCAGCGCCCGACGCAACACCTCGATCGCTTCCTGGTTCTTCCGCTCCCGGATGAGTACGTTGCCCAGGTCGCGCAGCGCGGGCGCCAGCGTGCGGTTGTCCCCCGTCGCCGCCTTGACCACATCCCGGAACTCCGCCTCCGCTTGCTCGTATTCGTTGCGCTGCAACAGCTCGCGCCCCAGCTCCGCCCGCACGAACAGCGAGCCCTGCGCCAGCGCCACCAGCTTCTGGTGGTATCCCCGCGCTCCCGCGAAGTCCTTCTGGTCGAGCGAGATGCGCACCAGCGTGCGCAGGATGTCCTCCTTGTCGGGCTGCGCGCTCGCCTTCGCCAACGCCGCCTCGTACAGCGTCCTGGCCTCCGCCATGGCGCCGCTCTCGAGCACCGCGTCGGCCAGCGCACGCGACGCCTCCCCGTCGTTCGGCCGCTCCTGCAGCGCTTCCCGGAACAGCCGGATCGACTCGTCGAGTCGCTTCTCCAACCGATAGATTCCCGCCAGCGCCACCTTGGCCGCCCACCGGTCCGCACCCCCGGCTGCCGCACGCTGCTCGAGTTCCGCGATCAGCTTGCTCACGTCCCCGTCGCGCTCGCGATACAGCTCGGTCAGCCGCCGAAGCGGAAACGCAGCGGAAGGCCGCGACAGCACGATACCCATGTAGCGCTTGATGAGCGCCTCGCTGCTCGGCCCCTCGGGCTGCGTGGGTTGGCCGGCCCCCGGACGAGGCGTGGTCGGTCGCGTGGTCCCCGGCCTCGGCGTCCCCGGCCGGTTCCCCCCCGGGTGAGGCCGGCGACCATTCGGATCGAAATCGGCTCGCGCGTCGTGCAGCGGCAGCGCCGCCGCCGGAACGGCCATCGCGAGCATCAGGGCCAGCAGTCGAACGCCACGCACGGTCCAGCAAGCTTACAACGCGTCCGGCGGACGTGCGAGCAGCGACCGCCGTCCACGTCGATTCAGCGCCTCAAAACGGACACACGCCCGCATCCCGTTCCGTGATGCACGTGTTGAACGCATCGTACTGCGCATTGCACGCCGAAATCGTCACCCCCCACTTGCCGCTCGACGCAAGGAAGCAGGACAGCTGCGGGTCCGCTTGGTTGCACTGCGCCAGGGCCGTGTACAGGTCGGCGCACGCGCCGGCTCGGTAGAAATCGCAGACTTGCTCGCAGTGCCGGGCGTCGTTGTAGTGCTCGCACGTGGGCTTGGCGACGACGGCCCCGCAGTAGTCCTGGCAGAACGGGTCTTGTGACCCTGCGTACCCTGCATTGGTTCCGGGCACGCTATCCACGCCGGAAATCGCGGACGGCTGGTCGTTGCCGCACGCGCCCGCCCCGGCGAGCAAGAATAAGCCGACGGCAACAAGCAAGCTGGCACGCATGGACCAACACCTCCGGGCAACCCGACAAGTATACGGGAGGGCGCGGCGTCGGCCAATGCTTCGCGACGGCGACTCGGGTGCGACGTTGTCCGCCGCACCCGCACCGATCCGCCGCCCGCCGGGCGCGCGCTCCCCGGCCCCGATGCGCAACACGGGCGTTCGTTCCCTCAGGTCGCGTCGTCGCGCCTCGCGTAGCGCGCCGAGTACCAGTAGCCCGCCAATGCCGTGTAGGACTCCTCCGACATCCCCGTGAAGACCACGCCTACCCCACCGTCTTCGGGATTGCGCGCTGCGTCTTGTCCCTCGATGCGCACAACCCTGGCTTGCGCCACGATGGGCGAGTCAGTGCCCGGCGGACGAATCGACAGCACGAAACGCTCGCCCGTGCCGATGGGCACCTCCGACGACAGGTAGGCCCCGCTCAGGCTCAGGTCTCGCACCACGAACGGCACGAAGCGCGGCGAGCCGCGCAGGAACACCGCTGCCGGAAGCTGCACGTGCAGCCGCCGGGTGCGTCTGCGCTCGATCTCGGGGCTCGAGGCGCGGGCGTTGGCGCGGGGAGCGGTGATCATCTCGGTGTCCCTATCCCTACACCGTCTAACGCAATGTGTCGAGTACCAGTCTTGCGCCGCGTCAACACCCGCGCTCCGCGTCGCGAACCGTCCCCGGCTCCCGTCGCTCTCACGCGCAGGGCGCTGCACGCCCTCGACCGCAGGAGCCTGCCATGTGTGAGCTGTTCGCTATGAGCGCGCGGCACCCCACCGACGTCAACCACTCGCTCGAGCTGTTCCAGCCCCGGGGCGGTGAGACCGGACCCCACGCGGACGGCTGGGGGGTGGCGTACTTCGCGGGCCGCGCCGCCGCGCTTTTCAAGGAGTGCGCTCCTGCAGCCGGCAGCCGCTGCTTTTCGGTGCTCGCCGAGCGCCGCCTCGCCAGCACCCAGGTCATCGCCCATATCCGTCGCGCCAACCCGCCCGAGTTCGGGCTCGCCTGGGCCAACACGCATCCCTTCGAGCGCGAGGTGCGCGGCCGTTCCTGGGTCTTCGCCCACAACGGCAAGCTTCCGGGCATCCACAAGGATCACCGCTTCGCGCTCAACCGCTTCTTCCCCCTCGGGGACACCGACTCCGAATACGCTTTCTGCTACCTGCTCGACCGCATCATCGACGTGGGCGCCGACCGCGTCGACGACGCCCAGCCAGCCCGGCTGCTGCCTTCCCTGCGCGACGCCGTACGGTCCCTGTCGTCGCTCGGCGAGTTCAACTTCCTGCTGGGCAATGGCCGGTTTCTCGTCGTCCATGCCCATACGAGGTTGTCGCTGCTGCAGCGCGTCTGTACGGAGCAAGGCTGCGCACAGCGCGTCTCGCTCATTGCCACGCAGCCGCTCACGGACGAACTCTGGAAGCCCCTGTTGCCGGGCACGCTCCACGTGTTCGCCGACGGCGACCGCGTCGCTGGGCCCGAGTCCGTCTCGCCCAACGGCCTTCTCATGGGCGATCTCGAAGAAGCGTCGACCGACTCCTTCGCGTTCTGACCCCCGCAGGGCCCGCTATGTGGTAGTCCGTAACAAGGCAACAAGGCATTCACGCGCGGACCGGGGCGCTCTCCTCGGGGAACGAACCCGGTCCTTCGCGACCCGTGTCCGGTCGCTGGGGAGCGACGGGAAAGGCCCTGGCGGCTCTCGCCGTCGTCTCGGGTCTTCTCGTCGCCCCCGGTCCATCGGATTGCCGTCTCGGAAGTCCGGAGGGCAGACCGGCGTGCTGTTCGTCGATGGGTCGTCCTCAGCCCGCCTGCACGGCGATCTGGCGCGGCCGCGCCGCCGCCGGCTTGGGCAGGTGCACCTTGAGCACACCCCGATCGAACTCGGCCTTGATGCCGTCGGCGTCGATCGCCTGCGGCACCAGGAACGTGCGGGCGTAGTCCGCTACACCATATTCACCCGCCAGCAACGTGCCAGTCGCGGACCCCGTACGCGTCGCCTCGATCGTGAGGCGATCCCGGTCGAACAGAACCTGGATTCCACTCTTGTCCGCCCCGGGCACGTCGGCCACCAGGAGAATCTCCTGGTCGTTCTCGAACACATCCACAGCCGGCGACACCGTGCGCCGGTCCTTGGTCTTCTCAGGCAGCTGCTCGTTGGCTCGAACCAGCTTCTTGTCGGTACTCATGATCCTGCTCCTTTCTCGCCTGTCACGACGCCTTGACCGCGATCTGCTTCGGCTGTGCTTCGGGCGCCTTCGCGATCGTCACCGTCAGAACGCCGTCGCGCACCGTCGCCTTCGCCTGCTCCGGATTCACCGGACAAGGCAGCGAGAAGCTCCTCGAAAACGTGTACGCCGAGCGCTCCCGTCGGTGCGCCGTATACCCCTTGGGCACCTCGGCCTTGCGCTCGCCGCGCACCGTCAGGATTCCCTCGTTGAGCGTCACCTGCACATCCTTCTCGGACAGCCCCGGTACGTCGGTCTGCATCACCAGCTCGCTGCCCGCGTCGAACAGGTTCGCGCGCGGGAATCCCGCATTCAAACGCATGGAGCCTTCCCCGAACGGAGCCTCGAAGGCTCCCTCCATCTGACGCCGCAGCTCATCCATCCACGCAAACGTACGATCGAACTCCGTCCAGATGTCTCCCCAACGAGTCATCATGGTTCCACCTCCTGCTCGCCGCCTCGACCCTTCGAGTCGGCATTACGTGGTTGTTTTCTCGTTCGAAGCCCAGGGTAATCACCTCCCCCGAAGCGTCAACCCCGCGCCCCGGCGCCGTCTCCGCCGCGCGTTCGCCCACGTTTCCCCTACTTCTCTCCATCGGTTCCACCCATTCGTGGTACGCTCTGCCCCGCATCCCGTCCGAATCACCCCGGCCGCGCCCCCCGGCTTCCCCGCTCGCGCCCCCGGGCATCCAGCGAGTTCATGTCGAGCCCTTTTCCCGTCTCCCTGTTACGCTTTCGCGCACACGTCTCCCGGCTGCTCCGCATCCGCCAGTTCCACTCCACCCTCCTGTGGGCCGCCGTCATCGGCTTCCTCGCAGCCTGGTCCTCTCTGGCCTTCCGTGGCCTCATTCGCCTCGCACAGCATGGTCTCACCGGACACGAGGGCCATATCGTCGAGGTCGCCATGGCCCTCACCCCCGCAGTCCGCATCATCGTCCCGACCCTCGGCGGTCTGCTCGCCGGCCTCGCTCGCCACCTGGGCTCCCGCCTCTTGCCCGCCCGCGCTCCGGACTACCTCGAGGCCATCGTCGTCGGCGACGGCGTCATCCCCGTACGCGCCTCCATCGTTCGCGCCTTCTCCTCGCTCATGAGCATCGCGTCCGGCAGCTCCATCGGCCGCGAAGGTGCGATCGTGCAGATTGCGGCGACCACCGCGTCCGGCGTCGGACGACGCCTGTCCCTGTCGCCCCAGCGGCTGCGCCTGCTGACCGCCTGTGGCGCCGCCGCCGGGATCGCTGCCGCCTACAACGCACCCCTGGCCGGCGCGGTCTTCGTCGCCGAGATCGTCTTCGGCGCCATCTCGATGGATACCTTCGGCGTCGTCGTCTTCTCTTCCGTTGTGGCCACCGTCACCCTGCGCCTCGTCTCCAATGTTGGACCCGAATTCCAGGCCGGCCCTTTCCATGTCACGTCCGGTTGGGAGCTGCCCGTCTACCTGGCCCTGGGCGTGGTGGCCGGCGTTCTCGCACCCCTGTTCCTGCGCTTGCTGCGCGCCAGCCACGTCGTCTTCGCCCTCCTTCGGCTCCCCGTCTACCTGCGCCTGGCCCTCGGCGGACTCGTCGTCGGCATCGTCTCGGTCCTCGAACCTCGCGTATGGGGCAACGGCTACGGCGTTATCGATTCCCTCCTGCATTCGCCGTGGGCCTTCCGCGCCGTCCTCTTCATGCTCGTCCTCAAGCTCGTCGCCACCGCAGCCTCCACCGGCTCCGGCGCCATCGGCGGCGTCTTCACGCCTACCCTGTTCGTCGGCGCCGCCCTGGGAATGATCTTCGGCATCCCCGTTCACCAACTGTGGCCCGCCACCACAGCCCCCGCCCAGGCCTACGCCATCGTCGGCATGGGTGCCTTTCTCGCCGCCACCACCCATGCCCCCATCATGGCCATGCTCGTCGTGTTCGAGATGTCCCTCGACTACGACATCCTTCCCCCCCTCATGCTCGCCTGCGTCGTGGCCTTCTATGCCGCGCGGGCGATCGACCCCCGCTCCATCTACGCCGAGGCTCTCGCAGCGCGCCAGCCTCACCGCTCCTCCTCGCACCTGCCTCCCGTCGTTACCGCGGCCGATATCATGCGCGTGCACACCAGCACCGTGCGCTCCGACGCGACCCCGGCCGAGGCCGCCCGCGTCTTCTCCCGACACCCCGACGACGAGCTGTTCGTCATCGACGACGCGGGGCACTTCCTGGGCGCCATTTCGCTGCAGTCCGCCGACGGGCTCGCCAGGTCCATTGCCATGCTGTCGCTGCTCGATCCGGATCATCCGCGCGTGCCGCGGGAGGAACCGTTGAGCTCCGTGATCGACACGTTCACACGTGCTGCCTGCGACCGCATCGCCGTCATCAAGAGCGTCCAAGATCCCCTGCTGGTCGGCAGCATCTCGCGCGGCGACGTCACCGACGCGGTCGTTCACTACCTGGGAGAGTCTGCGCCCCGGCGCTGAGCCATTCCCCGCGCCGCGGACGTCCGCGTGATCCGCGTGGCTCGCGCCGTGCCGCCGCGCTACGCTCCGTTCTCATGCTGTGTCGATCGCTCCCCGGCTCCGGCCGGCGCCCGCTGTCCCGGCTTTCCGCCCTGGCCTTCGGCTTGGCGCTGCTTGCCTCGTGTCCCGCGGCGCTGGCGCAACCCGCCCCCGCACCAGCCCCGGCTCCCCTGCCTGCGGCCAGCCCCCTCGCGTCGGGCTTGGCCGCGCTCGAGCACGGACGCTACACCGACGCCGAGCGCGACCTGACCGCGGCCGCCAAAGGCGCTTCCGCCGCCGACGCGTGGCTCGGCCTGGCGCGCGTGTATCTGGTCACGGGCCGTTATCCCGAAGCGGTCAAAGCCGCGGACAACGCCGCGCGCGGCACCGGCCAGGCCAGGCTCGATGCTGCGGCGGTCAAGGCCCGTGCCCTCGCTGCCCAGGGCAAGACGGCCGAGGCCATCGCCGCTGCCAAGACCGTCGAGCATGCCGATGATGCGCGCCGGGCCCGTCTGGTGCTCGGCGAGCTGCTGCTGCAGACCGGTCATTCGGCCGACGCCCGGGCGCCGCTGATGACCATCATCCAGGACTACAACGATGATCGCATCCGGTCCAACGATGCAGAGGGGCTGGCGCTGGTGGGGCGCGCCGCGCACCTGCTGCGCAGCGCTCGCGACGCCAACGACGCGTACAACGAGTCGGAGAAGACTGGCAAAAAGAGCGTCGAAACGCTGCTGTGGCGTGCGGATCTGTTCCTCGAGAAGTACGATCCCGGCCATGCGGAGCAGGTAGTGCAGGAGGCGTTGAAGATCGCCCCGGACAACCCCGACGCGCTGGTCAAGCTCGCAGAGGTCAAGCTCGACCAGTCGCTGGACTTCGAAGCGGCGGAGAAGGCGATTCGCCGGGCCCTCGAGATCAATCCCAAGCACACCGGCGCCTTCGAGATTCGGGCGGGCCTGGCGCTTCGCGACTTCGATCTGAACGCCGCCGACGCGGCGATCGAGGCCGGCCTGCACGTCAATCCCGACGACCTGCGGCTGCTGTCCATGCGCGCCGCCACCCGGTTCCTCGCCGACGATCGGCCCGGCTTCGACGCCGCACGCAAGCGCGTGCTGCAGCTCAATCCCGAGTTCTCCGAGATGTACCAGATCATCGGCGAGTTTGCCGAATGGGAGCACCGCTACCCCGAAATCGTCTCCATGATGCAGGACGCCGTCCAGCTCAACGACAAGGACGGCAAGGCCTGGGCCGTCCTCGGCCTCAACCTCATCCGGCTCGGCGACGAGACCGCCGGCGTCGAGGCGCTGCGCAAGAGTTGGCGCTACGACAAGTTCAATGTGCGCGCCTACAACACGCTCAATCTCTACGAGAAGGAAATCCCCGATACGTATGAGACCGTCAACCTCGGTCACTTCCGCTTCCGCTTCGACAAAACCGAGCGCCCCATGCTCGCGCGCTATGTGCCACGTATGCTCGAAGATGCCTTCGCCACCATGGTCAAGCACTACGGCTTCACCCCGTCCGTGCCCGTCGGCATCGAGCTGTATTCCAGCGAGGAGCAGTTCAGCGTTCGCACCGCGGGCTTGCCTCACGCCGGTATCCAGGGCGTGTGCTTCGGACGAACCCTCGCGGCGGCGAGCCCCAAGGGCGAAGCCTTCAACTGGGGAAACGTCCTGTGGCACGAGCTCGGCCACGTGTTCGCCATCCAGCAGTCCAAGTCCCATGTCCCCCGCTGGTTCACCGAGGGCCTGAGCGAGTACGAAACCCTGGTGGTCCGCCCCGAGTGGCAGCGCGAGGAGGACGTCGGCCTGTACGCCGCCCTCAAGGCCAATCGCATACCCCGGGTCGCCAACTTCAACCGGGCGTTCACCCACGCGGAGAACGGCGACGACGTGACCATGGCGTACTACGCCGCCAGCCAGATTCTGGTCTACATCGGCCAGCGCTACGGCTGGCCCAAGATTGCCCAGATGCTCACGCTCTGGGGCCAGGGTGTGCGCGATCCGGACGTGGTGCGCCGGGCGCTCGGTGTCGACATGGACACGCTCGACAGCCAGTTCAAGGCGTGGCTCGCGCCTCGGCTGCAGCGCTACGACACGCAGTTCGTCCCGGACCTGCGGGCCCCCGCCTATGACGACGCGGTGCAGGCCGCCAAGGCCAGCCCGGCCGACCTGCGCAGGCAGCTGGAGCTGTGCATCGCCGCAGCGGGCGAAGGCAAGCTCGACGAGGCCAAGACGGCGCTCGACGCGGCTGGTCGCATCGCGCCCGGCGACGCCCTCGTGCGCTATCTGTCGGCTCGGTTCCTCGCGGGCAATGATGACGTCGACGGCGCCAAGGCGATGTTGGAGGCGATGGTTCGCGACCACCAGGATGGCTATGCGGTGCGCATGAAGCTGGCCGACATCGCCGAGAAGCAGCACGACACCAAGGCCATGCGCGCGCACTTGCAGGCGGCCCGACGCTTCGATCCGCAACAAGTCGAGCCGCTGCAGGCCCTCTACGATCTTGCCAAGAAGGAGAATCGCAAGGCGGAGATGCTCGGCGCGCTGCGCGAGCTGTCCGTCCTCGACCAGCATGACCGGCGCGTCGACGGCCTTCTCATGACCCAGCTCGCCGCCCTCGGCCAGTGGCAGGAGCTGGCAACGGTCGGCGCACGCGCCATCTACGTCGATGTCCACAACCCCGAGGTCCATCGGCTCTACGGCTTGGCCCTCGCCAGGACCGGCAGCCGCGATCAGGCCTTGTTCGAGCTCGAGTCCGCCCTGGTCGCCCAGCCCGACGACAAGGAGGCGTCCTCCGTGTGGTCTACCATCGCCCAGGTGCGCAAGGATCTCGGCCAGGCCGAGCAAGCGCGCAGCGCGGCCTCTCGCGCCCTCGAGCTCGACCCGTCGAACGCCGACGCCAAGGCCTTGCTCCAACGCAACTGATCTCGGCCGTACCGTGCTGGTCTCCCGGCGAATCTCCCCCGGTTCTTTCACCGGACTCCCCGCTTCCTGTAGCCTGTTCCCCTTGCTTCCACCTCCCCGAGGTGGCATCTGATCTGTCCGTTATCATCGTTGGCACACGCGCTGGCCGCACCCCATGGACGTTCCGCTCCAAGAAGGCGACATCATCAATGACGCGTACAGGGTCGAACGCGTCATTGGCTCCGGCGGAATGGCCGTGGTCGTCGCCGCCTTGGACCTGCACAGTCCTCGTCGTGTGGCCGTCAAGGTCCTGTTCCGCAGGGCCGCCGGATCGCCCGAAGTCCTCAAACGATTCGAGCGCGAGCAGCAGGTCGTCCTCAAGCTTCGCGGCGAGCACGTCGCACGGCTCCTGGATTCGGGCATCTACAAGAATGCTCCCTACATGGTCATGGAGTACCTGCAGGGCAGCAACCTCGCCGAAACCCTGCGCGTGCAGGGTCCCGTGCCCATCGATCTGGCCGTCGAGTTCATCCTCCAGGCCTGCGAGGCAGTCGCAGAAGCCCACGCGCGCGATATCGTCCACCGAGACCTGAAGCCCGGAAACCTGTTTCTGACCCGCAGGCCCGACGGCTCTCCCTGCATCAAGGTGCTGGACTTCGGCATAGCCAAGGTGCTCGCTCCCGATCGCGCTGGCGACGAGTCCACCCTGACCAAGACCACCACGGTCATGGGCTCCCCGTTTTACATGTCTCCCGAGCAGGTGATCTCCCCGCGCAGCGTGGGGACACCCACCGACGTGTGGTCCCTGGGGGTCATCCTGTTCGAGCTCATCACGGGCAAGATTCCCTTCGCCGCCAAGACCCCCGAGAAGGTCTGCGCCCGCGTTCTCAATGACCCTCCGGACTCCCTCCGCGCCCTTCGCCCGGAATGCCCCGAAGGGCTCGAAAGCGCTATCGTCAAGTGTCTGCAGCGACGGCCCGAGCACCGGCACGCCGACGTCGCGGCGTTCGCCAAGGCGATTGCGCCCTTCGCCCCCAAGCATGCGAGAATCGCGCCCGCTCGCATCGCGCGCATCCTCGTCAAACCCGAAGCTGCCGCCCCCCCGCGCGACTCCTCGCATGACCTGGTCGCCGCCCGCGACGCCGCTGAAGTCGTCGAGCCGCCCACGCTCTACATTCCCGCGTCGCGACGCGGCGGATCCCACAAGACGATCCTGCTGGCCGCGTTCGGAATCGCCATGCTCGCTCTGGGCTTTGCCGGCGGATTTCTCATGCGCGCCAAGCCTCCTGCCCAGCCCCCCGCTCCCTCTATTGCCTCCGCTCCGCTCCCGCCGGTGACCTCGATCGTGCTCGCGTCACCTTCCGCAGCTGAGACCGAGTCCGCCGCTCCGGAGCCGAGCGCCGCCCTCGCCGACATCCCCATCGAGCTCGACCTCGATGAAGACGCGGCCCGTGCCGCCGCCAAGCACCGCGCCGAGCTTCGAAGGAAACGCGAGGCCGAAGCCGCGGCCGCATCTGCGCAGACGGCTTCTGCCGACGTGGCAGCCCCTGCCGCCAGCGCGGCCGAGCCGACTCCTGCCGACGTGCCCGTGACCCGCTCTTCCGCACCGCGATCTTCCTCGTCTCGGCCCACGCCCCTGGCGCCTGCGACTCACGCCAATACCGCGCCGACCGCGCCGCCCTCCAGCCCTGCCGCAGCCCTCCCCACGCACGACGCGCCCGTGACCGCGACTCCCGCCGGCTCCTGATTGCGCCGCGTGCGCGATGCGGCGCACCAAGCGGCGTCCTCCCCGCGCTTTCCTCCCCGTCTAGCTCGAAACCTTGGACCGGGTATTGCTCTTCGCCTACAGTCGCTACCATGGGTTGGTTCAACAAGAAGTTCGAGGATGGTTCCCGCACTGTGCTGCTGATGTACCAGGACTCGGCGGGACGCCGGACCAAGTTCCTCATAGGCGGCGTCGCGCTGCTGGTCCTGCTGGCAGGCGGAGGATACGCCCTGACCCGCTACATGGGCACCAAGGCCACCGAGCAGGTCGGCACTTCGTGGAACGCCTTGAACGGCTGCCTGCTGGGCGATCCCCTCAAGCCCGGCGAGAAGCCCAGCATGCGCTTTCGCGCTATTCAGCTGTCCGCCATGACCCAAGCGGACGTCTCGCGCGTGGCCGCGGGCACCGAGCCCTGGCCGGACCGCTGCGCCAAGCACGCCCTCGAGCTGCACGAGGCCCTCGTGGCTGCCTCGCGCACCCAGGAAGGCAGCGCCGATCTCGGCAGCTGGGCCGAGAAGCTCGCAACCTCTCTGCACACCGATGCCGCTTTCCAGCAAGACCTGTCCGACGTGATCGACCAGACCTGGGCTGCTGCCGCCAAGGAAGGATTGTCCGCGACCAAGCTCGCCACCATGCCCGCGCCCCCGCCTGCACCCGCTGCGCCCTTGACCATCGATTCCTTCGCGGGCGGCAAGCCTATCGTCAAGAGCGCGACCGACCTCAAGGCGCTCGGCCTTGAGCTCGATCCCGCCTCTGCCGTCCGCTTCCTGTTCGAGGACAAGGACGGCCCCGACCGCTACCTGCTATGCAGCATTCCCGGCACGGACAACCGCGGTTCCTGCGGCACGCTCCCCGCCGCCGTCCTGGCCTCTCCGGTCGGTCTGCAGCTGCTCGGAACGGCCGACGACGACTCCGACGTACTGGTGTTCACCGGCAATCGCGGGAGCGAGGGCGTGTTTCGCTCCGGCTCGGGTGATCGCATCGGCGCCGCCACGTGCCTCGGCGGCTATGCAGCAAAAGACGGCTTCTCGGCCCTGCTCGCCTACGACGAAGCCGCGAGGCGCCTCGAGCTCATTCGCAAGACCGGCACCTCGCCCGCGCAGACGCTGCCCGTCACCACGGATCTCAAGCTCGCGGACCCCCAGCGCGATGCCGCGCTGCTGTGGAATCACATGGTCTATCGCGGGACCAACTCCTACAACGAAACCTGGCTCGGCGCCATCGACGTACGAGGCAGTGCGGCGGGCCCCGGCGCTCCCTCGCAGATCGGGCTGCTCGCCGAACCCGGACCGGCACAGCCGGAAGCCGACTCACCCGTAGAGATCACCGGGTGCAAGAGCTCGGGGCTCACGGTCGCCCGCGTCCGCGGCCGGCAGAGCGAGTTCCTCACCTTCCTCGTGGGCGATCGCTGGACCAAGCCCGTCCAGGTCGTCGGCTACGGCGGCACCCTCAATTGCCGAAAAGCCGAGGCCAGCATCACCCGCGTCGATATCCCACGTAGCGAAGGCATGCTCAAGACCGTCATCACCCAACACCGTTGCACGCCGGCCGCCTGCTCCACCGAATCCGTCTCCCTGGAAGACATGCTCAAGGGCGAGCTGCTCCTGGCTCCCGTCGCCAGCGTTCTCGCTGCCGAGCTCGACGGCAAGCTGCTCGTTGTCTGGACCGGCGGCGATCGCGGCGGCATTCGCATGCGTCTCGCTCCCATCAAGGACATCGCCAAGACGCCCGACCAGATCTTCTTCGACGATCTCGTCAAGGACGGCCAGGTGCAGAAGACCAGCACCGTCTCCGACATGCGCCTCGTGTCCCGCGAGAAGTATGCCGTCCTGTTCATGAGCACCCAGGCCGGGACCTTCGCCGTGCGCATCGATCGCGACGGCGCCGCCGGTCTCGTGGCCATGTCCCGCGAATGACGTCAGTGCCCCCGCAACGCCTCTTCGACCAGCCCGTCGCGCGCGAATCGGTGCCGGCATACCTCGTACGGCAGAATCCGCATTCCCACCTTGCACGCCATCATCGATTCCCCCGCAGGACCACCCGCCTCCAGCCGACCCGACGCATCCGTCGCGAACCAGGATTGACCGTCCGACGCGACCGCCCACGTGAATAGATACGTCCCGTCCTTGCCCGACAACACGTGCACTCGTCCGGTCTTGTCCCGCGCCAGCACCAGGCGGCCGTCGCCTGCCCACACGAAGTCCGTCAGCCCCGCAGAGCCGGGCAGCGCGCTTCTCCACCCCACGCGGCCCGTCGCCGCGTCGACCGCCACCACGGTCGTGCCGCCGGAATCCGCGGCTCCGTACGCGAGCCGACCGCCATCAGCACTCCACGCGAGCGGTCCACGCGTCGACGGCGCCTCGGGCAGCGTTCGCTCCACGCCCGTCGCGGTCACCACCTCGTGCAACGCATCTGCCGCGTCTGCAGCTCCTGGTGCGCGGCCGGACCACGCAATCGCGCTGCCGTCCGGCGACAGCGCCCAGGGACCGGCGACCGGGATCGTCTGGCCGGCACGCCCCGACGGCAGCTGCAGGATCCGCACTCCCTTGCCCGCCACCACGAGGGCGAGCGCGGTCCCGTCGTCGGCCAACTGCGCCCCGAGATGAGGATCGAGCTTGCGAGAAATCGGGCGCTGCGCGGGTTCGCCGAACGCCACGATGTCGGCTGACCCTGCGGGCCTGCCGCCGCGCTCGCCGGCGACCAGCCGCGACGACACGACAACCAGCGCAGGCGCACTCTCTCGCAGGAATCCGGCTGCCGTGACCACACTGCCCGCGGGCACCTCGTGCTTCAACACGACACGCCCCTGCGCGGTGTCGAACACGAGCACCTCGTTGCTGGACGCGATAGCCAACAGCTTGCCGTCCACCGAGCTGCAGCGGATTCCCGCCGGCCCGGGAAGCGCGTTGGCCCAGCGCCAAGGCAACGCATTGCCCGTCTCGAGCGACCACGCCACCAGCCCCGATCCCGTGCGCAGCAGGATGGCTTTCGCGTCACGCGGACTGGATACCTCGGGGTCTGCCAACATCGGTATGGTGTACGCCGCCCAGGGCTCCTGGTCCCGAAGGCCCAGCACGTCGAAGCTGCGACCCCGGATATGGGGCAGAAACAAGCTGCCGTCGTCGAGATACGTGGGATTGCCGACCGGCACCCGCGTGCTCATCTGCCGCTCCACCGCGCCGGTCTCCACGTTCCAGAACGTCACCTCCCGCGAGCTGGTCGGCGCTGCCGCCCGGTGTGCGTCCGGCGAGAGCACGGGCGGTCCCTGTATTAGCACGCGCCCTTGACCGTCCGGGCGCTCCAAGCTCAGCGTGCGAAGCCTGCGCCCCGTGCCCCCGTCCCACACCTCCGCCCGCACCGACTCGCCCATCATCACGCTGGCGAGAAAGGTCGGCGCTCGCACCGCGAACGACAGATATCCGCTCAGGAAGGGAATACCGCTCTTCTTCCCGCCCGTCGAGGCGTCGAGCAGGCACAGGTCCTCTCCGTCATTGCCCGCGACGATCGTGCCCGCATCCAGCCAATGACGTACGACCGCGCAGGCTTCCGGCGGACGAACCTGGCGTTCCTGCGGTGCCGGCTCCGACGCGCGCCAGAAGCACAAATGCGCACCGCATCGATAGACCGCCGTCGTGCCGTCCGGCGACAGATCGACGTCCGAAGGTGCGCTGAGCTTCCCCGTGACACCGGCCGCCGTCGCCGACGACAGGTCCCAGCGACGGATTGTCCCGTCCGATGCGCTCGAGAATAGCCACCTGCCGTCGGCTGAAAAGCCGAGCGATGTCACTTGCGCCTGGTGCCCTTCGAGCATCGATGCGAGACGCCATGCCGGCGCATCGAAGACCGCGATGGAGGAGCCCCACGCTTGCGCCACCAGCCGTCCGTCGCGCGTCGACGCCACCACCTTGACCTCGGCCGACGGCCTGGTGGTCACGTCGTCATAGGTGGCAACGACGCTCGTCGCGCCTGGACCCAGTGACTCCCAGATCGCGAGCGCGCGCTCGAAGACCGCGTCGGCCTGAGCGCTGTTCGTTTGAGCCAGCTCATGGCCTTGCTGTACCAGGCGCTGGGCTTGCAGCTCGAGGTCCTCGCGGGTGGGAGGCGCCGGCGTGGCCTTCACCGTGCCAGGCACGGAAGCGCCCGCGCTCCGAACAGGTCTGTCCGCGGGTCCGCAGGCTGCTGCCCCCACGGCCATGCCCACCAGCCACCAACGAGCCGTCTTCATGCCGCGTCCGTCACGCTCTTCGCTGTTTGGGAATCCACGCCCAAACCATCTCGTACAGGATCGGCTCTTGCCCCGCGTCGTCCGTCGCGCGCACGCTCACCGTCACGTCGCCCTTGTCCTCGGCTCGGATGCGGTCGCGCTGCTCCTCGGTCAGCCAGGCTTCGACCCGAAGTCCGCCCTTCAATCGCTTCTTGTAGTCCACCTTCAGCGTCTTGATGACCGGCACGTGCGTGTCCGGAACGTTCATCGCAACCACGAAGCCCGTCGCGGTCTCGCCCACCAGCGCCATCGCCGCCGCGTGGATCCCCCCGATGTGGTTGCGGACCTGACGATGGTTTGGGATCGACACCACACATCGCTCCGCCGTCAGCTCTTCGATCTGAACGTCGGACGTCGACACATAGGGAACCATGCGGCCCATGAAGAGCGTGACCATGCGCCGACGCAGGGGCTTGGGGAGCAGATCGAAGCGGGCCAGGACACGGGCCAGACGATTGTTGGCGGGCATGGGCGGAGGCTAGCGTCCAACGGGCCGGCAGGAAAGGGCGCAGCGCCGGCGCGGCCGCATTGCGGCGAACTGCGGAAACCAGCCGGACGGGTAGGGGCGTCGCCGGTTCTTGACAAACCAAAACTGGCAGTGTACGAATAGTTTCAACATAAACCTGAACGCACACTGATGAGTTGAGAGATGCCTTTCAAAACCTTTCTCCCCGATGATCTGGCCGCCGCGCTCGGCATGGCCCGTCCCGAACTGGACCAGCTCCTGGCCGCCGGTCTCGTCAAGCCCGCCGCCGTCACGGGCGAGGAGGGAGCCGTTTACGACCAAGCCGGGCTCGAGGAGCTCAGAGCCCTCAAGGGATTGCTCGACCTGGGTTACGACATCTCCGAGGTGGGCAAGATCGCCCGCAAGATCGGCATGCCGTCGTCCAAGCGGGGGCGCGCGCGCGGCACCAGCAAGCTGTTGACGGTGGGGGAGCTGGCGCGCCGCGCCGACATCAATCCCCGCACGATCAAGTACTGGGAGGAGCTCGAGATCCTGACCCCTGAAGCCTACAGCGACGGCGGCTTCCGTCTTTACACGCAAGACTACGTGCTGTTCTGCCAGCTGATCAAAGACCTGCAAGTGTTCGGCTATTCCCTCAAGGAGATCAAGGACACCGCCGACCTGTTCCGAACATTCAGCGAGCTATCCTCCCAGCCCGGCAACGCCGCGACGCCCGCGGCGGTCGCCGCGTTCGGTGACATGCTCGCCCGTATCGACGAGCTGCGTGCGCGCATGCAGGCGCTTCGCGAAGGTATCCGCCGCTGGGAGGGATTCACGGACAAGTACGGCAAGCAGATCGCGCGGCTCAAGAGCCAGGCCGAGCGTCGGCTCAAGACTGCTGCCCCCGACGCGTCCGCGGCGCCGGCGCCCGCGGACACCGACCCCAAGGAGAACCCCTCATGAAGATCACGCTCATCGAACCCAAAGCGCCCGGATTGCATATCTGGAGCAAGTTCCGCCTGCCGCGTCTCGGCCCGGTACTCCTCGGTACCATCCTGTCGCGCCGGGGCCACGACGTCCGCGTCGTCTTCGAGGAAGAAGCAGGGCTCGACGAGCAGCTGCCGGGCGATTCCGATCTGGTCGGCATCTCCTCCATCACCTCGACGGCGCCCCGCGCCTACGCCCTGGCCGATCGCTTTCGCGCTCGAGGCATTCGCGTGTTGATGGGCGGAGTCCATCCAACCTACCTGCCCGGCGAAGCCATCCAGCACGCCGACTGGGTGCTGCGCGGCGAAGCGGACGAGACCATCGTTCCGCTCGTCGAGGCCATCGAGCGTGGTCGTGGGTTCGACTCGGTGCCGGGCCTGACGTGGACCGATACCGACGGTCGCGTCGTGCACAATCCCGCGGCGCCCCCGGTTGCGGACCTCGACGCTCTTCCCGCGCCGGACCTGTCGCTGCTCACTCCCGCGCGACATTCCGCCTGGCGTCCCGGCCACCCTTCCATCATTCCCGTGCAAACCTCCCGCGGGTGTCCCTACGACTGCTCCTTCTGCTCGGTGACCGGCATGTTCGGTAGACGGTACCGATTCCGATCCACCGAATCCGTTCTCGCCGAGCTCCAGTCCCTTGACCTGCATGGACGCCACGTCTTCTTCTACGACGACAACTTCACCGCGAATCCCAAGCGCACTCGTTCTCTGCTTCAAGCGATGATCGACCGGCGCATCACCCCGTCCTGGTCCACCCAGGTGCACACCGACTGCGCCAGGCACCCCGATGTGCTGGACCTGATGAAGGCCTCCGGTTGCGACACGCTCTACATCGGACTCGAGTCCATCAACCCCCGCACCCTCGCCGCATTCGGGAAAAACCAGACGATCGATTCCATGGAACGTTCTCTGGCCGCGATCCATGCCCGCGGGATCGACGTGCACGGGATGTTCGTGTTCGGCGGCGACGACGATGACGCCTCGACCATTCGTCAGACGGCGCAGTGGGCGAAGGCGCAAGGGATTGCCACGGTGCAGTTTCTGATCCTCACTCCGCTTCCCGGCACACGCACCTACCAGGATCTAGAGCAGCAGGGCAGGCTCGTGCTGCGCGACTGGAGCCTGTACGACACTCACCATGTGGTCTACCGGCCTCGGCGCATGTCGCCCCAGGAACTCCAGCTCGAGACCTTCAAGGCCCAGGGCTCCTTCTACTCGTGGGGCCAGATCGTCCAGCGGCTCGCCAACGGAGACGTCGTCAATGCGGCTATCTGCTTGTACGCCCACAATCTGAATCGCAAGTGGCTGCGCAGCCACCGCGACTTCATCCGCATGACACGATACATGGACGCCACGACCTGATCGGGCCGGCTCGCCGCCGCCCCCCGGACGAAGAGCCGCAAGGCGCGCGCCCTTCGACCTCGGGGCCGACGGGCGACTCCCGACTCGTCCTCGAATGGGGGCGTCGGACCTCGGGCCGACAACGCTGGCCGCTCAGGCTTCGGCGGGGCGTCGCCGGCGAATGGGCTCGATGCGCGGCGGCTTGTAGGCCGTTACGCCGTCGACCTCCACCGCGGAGATGCGATTCTCCGACAGCAGCTTGTCGAGCACGGGAACCAGAATGTCCTTCTTGGTCGCCAAGGCTAGCCGGATGCGCTCCAAGACCATCGGCCCATCCGCCGCCCACAGGATGCCCACGACTCGCTCTCCCAGCTGTTCGGCAGTGGGGCCCTTGGGGCGTTCCGGCTCCAAGGCGCGCAGGAAGGCGGGCAAGGGTTGGGGCTCCTGGTTGGCGGGCCGGGCGTGGCTAGCGATTGTGTGGGTGCCCGCGCCTCGCCGCAGCGGCACCAGATTGTGCGGCCATGCCGGCTTGGCGACTCGGGACGCCGTGGTCGCTGGCGCTGGCGGTGTCGCTTCAGGCGCTTTGACCGGCGCACTGCGAGTAGGTGCCTGCCGTACGCGCTTGACTTGTGCGCGGGGCGCGCGGGCCATCCCCGGGCGTTCCGGGTGCTCTGCCAGCGCTGTCATCGTCGCTTGATGGAAAAGTCCGACCATGTCGTGGACGAAGGTGTCGATGGCCCGATCGAGCGCGATGCGGATGGTGTTCGCCATGGGTGACAGTGACCTGATGTTGGAAACGTCGTTTGGCAACCCTGTCGGGCGAGTCGAGACGCGGCGATGTCGAAACAGAAATCCCCACCGTGCGGTACGCGAGAGAATTCCGTATTCGCCAGTGTTGCGTCGGCCGAAGGCACGAGCAGGCGTTCAGCCTATGCATGACCCCTTTTACCATCCCATGTCAAGCCCAGAATCGTGTGTCTTCCGGTGCAGTGACGGGGGGAACGCCGTCCCGACGCATGCCGCGTCCGAGCCGACCAACGGCAATTGCTCCCTAGCGTGGAGGATGGAGGAATAGAGTGGACCACAGCCGTGTTGGTCCACTCCGGCGCAGTGCCCGCCCGCCGTAGGGGGGAGTCTGTTCGAGACTCGCGTTCGGGTCCCGCGGGATGATGACGAAAGCGTCTCCCCGCGGGCCCGGACACAACAGCATTGTTGCGGCGTGAGGGTGGCGAGCGCGCGGCAAGTGTCTATTGGCCCGGCCCGCAGCGAATCGACGCGATTCGCGCGAAGCCGCTCCCGCCGCGTCCGGAGCCGCTGGTCGGCAATCCGGCTGCGGGGGCCGGAACCCGCGTTCCTCGACGGGGCGTGGTGGCCGCGGCCCTCCGCGCGGATCCCCGGGGTGGCGGCTGTGCCTGCGGAGACCACGCTCGCGGCCCTCTCGCGCTATCCGCCCCCTTGGACGGGAAACACCAATTCGCCAAGGCACGCACCGCGAGCACGACCCGATGCTGGATGCGGCCGGGATGGCCTGGTGGGCCAGCAGGGACTTGAACCCTGAGCCTCCGGATTAAGAGTCCGCTGCTCTACCAATTGAGCTACTGGCCCGGTGTACTGCGTCGATTGTCAATGCGCCCGTCGGCTTTTCGAAGCGCGCCCGGTCCGATTCGAACGGACGACCTGCGGATTCGAAGTCCGACGCTCTATCCAGCTGAGCTACGGGCGCTTGGAACACCCGCGCCCCTATCGAGACGCGGAAGCGCCATGTAGCCCTCCGGTCTGGCTCTGTCAAGCGAAGAGTATGCTTTTGTTTGCCGGCCTGTGCCGGGCACGCCGAACAGTGTCCAGCGCCGCACGCGGCCAAGCCGGCTCGCACGTGCCGCGGCTCTTGGGTACAACGTGTGTCCCCATGACCGACCCGACGCCGCCTCGACCGCCCGCTTCCGCGCGCCGTGCACGCGTGCGCCGGCTGGTCTTGCTGCGGCAACGGCTCCTTCTGCCGACAGTCGCTGCCGCGCCACTGGTGCTCCTGTGGCTCTTCGATGTCGTGCAGCGCGGCGCTCGCTTCGAGGATTTCGGACTGCGCGACTTTCTGTCGTACTTGCTAGCGTCCGCCGAGTCTCTTGTCCTGTGGGCTTCCTTGCTCCTGGTTGCCGCACGCAGGCGCGGCGCTGCCCGGTGGATCGCGGCCGTCGTCCTCGTGCTCTTCGCAGCTCTGCTGGTCGGCGGCCAGCGCTATTTCTTCGACCAGTACGCCGTCTATCTCACCGTCGACGCGGCAGCCTTCGGCGCTTCCGTCGGCTCGAGCGTCCTCAACCAGCTGCATGCCGATACCGCCAACTTCGCGCTGCACCTCCTCGCGCCCGCGCTCGTCGCCGCGGCCCTCATGCTTGCCGCGCGGCTCACCTTGCGGCCTCGCCGCTCCGTCGCCCAACGAGCCGCCGTCGTCGCACCCCTCGCCGTTCTGCTCGCGCTGGCGCTCCCTTGCTCCTACCGCCGCGCCCAGGCCTCCACTCCCGACGTGCTGTTTCTGAACGCCCTCGGACGAGTCTTCGCCTCCCGCACCGGCCTGTCGCCCGCCCTTTGGATCCCCCCGGCCACCCGCAAGCCCGAGTTCGTCCCCGAAATGGCCGCCCGTCCGCCTCGCCCGCGCAACGTCATCCTCATCATCTCCGAGAGCCAACGCGCCGACGTCGTCTGCTCTGCCTACAGCCCGTCGTGCGACGTCTCGCCGTCGATGAACGCCGCCGCACCCGAGCGCATCCCGCTGACACGGCTGCACGCCAACGCTTCGACCACGGCGATATCCCTGGCCGTGTTGTGGTCGGGCATGAGCCCCGTCGACACCGACGCGGTGCTCAAGTCAGCGCCCTTGCTCTGGAGCTATGCGCGCGCCGGCGGGTATCGCACGGCCTACGTGACCAGCCAGGACCTGGACTTCGCCAATTCCCGTGGCTTCATCTCCGACCTGCCCCTCGATCGGCTCCACGACGCCCTCGATCTCGACGCCCACGCCAACATTGACATCGGCGCGCCCGACGAGCTCGCGTCGCGCCAGGCTCTGGTCGACCTGAGCGATCTGGGCGAGCCGTTCTTCGCGGTCGTGCACTACTCCAACACGCACTTCCCTTACCGTGTCGACGCCGCCAGAGCTCCGTTCCAGCCCGAGACCACCAGCAAGGATCCCGCGCGCAACGGCGAGTTCTTCAACCACTACAAGAACGCGAACTACTTGTCCGACGCCGCGATCGGAGAGCTGATTCGGGGCGTGCGGGCAGCTCCCTATGGACCCCGCACCGTGCTGCTGTTCACCTCGGATCATGGCGAGGCCTTCCGCGAGCACAACCAACTCGGCCACACCGGCTCGGTGTATGACGAGGAGATTCACGTGCCCGGATGGATCGATGCCCCCGCGGGCACGCTGACCGAGGACGAGCACGCCGCTCTGCTGCGCGCTTCCGGGGCCTTCACCTTCCACGTGGACATCGCGCCCACCGTGCTCGATCTGCTCGGGCTCTGGGACGCGCCCGAGCTTCGACGCTTTCGCGCTCGGATGCGCGGCACGAGCCTTCTGCGTGGTACCACGACCGCGCCGGTACCCCTGACCAACTGTGCCGCGTTCTGGACATGCCCCTTCCGCAACTGGGGCATGATGCAGCAGCGCCACAAGCTCGAGGCCCGCGAGTGGGATCCCTCGTGGCATTGCTTCGACCTCATCGACGACCCGCTGGAGCTGCACGACCTGGGCCCTGCAGCCTGCGGTGACCTGCCCGACCGTGCGATCCGCGAGTTCGGGCGGCTGCCCCACGACCCGCTCTGACGCGGTCCGTTTGGTCTTGTCGGCGCACACGCGGGCGGTAACGTCCATGGCATGCGGTGCTACGCCCGTTGGCTCGCCCTGGGCTCGCTCTTCCCCTCCCTGCTTACCGCCGCCACCGGCCATGCGCAGCAGATGCCCGCCATCTCGGCCTCGGCCCCTGCGACGGCTCCGCCGGCCGCGCCTTCCCAGTCCGCTCCACCGCCAGCCTCGGCGCCGGCTCCGCTGCCCTCCGCCGAAACGCCGGCCCTCGCCCCGCGCGAGCCCGTCGCCTTGCCCCTCGGCGTCCTGGTCGTCGCCGTCGATGACGCGTCCAACGACGCCGCCTGGGACCTCGCGTCCGCCGTCTACGCCGATCCGCTGTTGCGTCCGCACAAGCTCGATGACGCGACCGCGCGCGTGCTCGTCGGCGATCCCCCTCGCCCGGGCGCTTCACAACGCCAGCTCGAGCTGTCCCAGCTGCGCCATTCGTTCGGCTCTTCGTCGCCTGCTGTCATGCAGTTGCTCGCCTCCCTCGCCCGCGAGCTAAGTGCGTCGGCGGTCGCTCTGGTCCGAACCGATGCTCCCGACCAGGTGCACGCGCGCTTGTTCCTCGCCGCCCGATCGGCGTTCGTCGTACAGGACCTGCTCCCCGAGGTGGGCGCGGACCTGCAAACCCACTGGACCGCAACGACCTCTTGGCTGCACTCGCAAGCCGCCCGAAGCCGTCCGCCCCTCGCACCGGCTCCCAGCCTGCCGCCTCCAGCTCGCCCGCCGGGCGGCGAGAGCTTCGTTGCGTCCGGGTGGTTCTGGGGCGCCCTGGTCGGTGCGGCCGGCGCCGCAGTCCTCGTCTATTCGCTCTCGTCCCATGACCAGACCCCCACCTCGATCCATCTTCAAGGAAGAGTCGAGCAGTGAACCACCGCCCCAGCACACCAGGGCCGCGACGATCGCGCGCTGCGTCGCGCTTCGGCCGCACCATGCTCGTGCTGGCAGCGTTCGCCCTCGGCTCGTCGATCACCCCTCTGGGCGCTCGCGCAGATAGTCCCTCCCCATTCGTGCCGCCCGCGCCGTCGCAGCTTGTCCACGCGCCTGCGGACATGCCCGACCTGGGGCGCGACGATCTCACGCTCGTCGCCATTCCCGATCTCCCATCCGACTTCGTCGTCGACGACCGAGGCTGGATTCGCTTCGCCTACCCGGCATCCGAGGTCGCGCGTGTCCGACCGCTCGCCGACGCAGCGGACCAAGCTCGGGGTGCGCTCTCGTCCGAGCTGGGCGTCGACGTGCTCGATCGGCTCGAGGTGCGCATTGCGCGAACATCGACCGAGATGGCGTCGCTCGCACCGCCGTCGATCCCGCCGCCGCGCTACGCCGTCGGCGTGGCCTACGCACGCATGCGCCTGGTGCTGCTGTCCATCGAGGCGCCCCAATCGCCAGAGCTGCCGGACCTTGTGCAAGTGTTCCGACATGAGCTCGCGCATGTGGGGCTGTTCGAGGCGGTGCACGGGCAGCCCGTGCCCCGGTGGTTCAACGAGGGCTACGCCATCCACGCGTCGGGCGAGAGCTCGCTGGGCCGGGGTCGCACGCTGTGGCAAGCCTCGCTGGGCGGGCGGCTCATGCCTCTGTCGGACATCGAGCGCGGCTTTCCTGCGGACGGCGACAAGGCGGCCATCGCCTACGCGCAGTCCGCCGACTTCGTGCGGTTCCTCTTGCGGCGCCAGGACCGCGAGCGCTTCAAGCGTCTGGTGGGTCGCGTGGCGCGCGGCGAGCCGTTCGCGCGGGCTCTCGGTGACGCCTATTCATCGAACCTGCGCGGTCTTGAGTTCGAATGGCGTGAGCAGCTCAAGACACGCTACAGCTACGTTCCCATCCTTCTCGGCGGAGGAACGCTCTGGGTGCTGGTGTTCGGAGCGGTCGGCATCGGCTGGTATCGCCGTCGGAGGCGCCACAAGCTCACGTTGCAGCGTTGGGCCGAGCAAGAAGCGATCGCCGACGCGCGTGCGGCCGGCACCATCCCGGACGTCATCCGAATCAAGCTCATTCCCCGGCCGCCGGCTCCGCCGCTGGTTCATGTCGAATCAGCCACGAACGCATCCACGCAGGGACTAGAACCGAGCGCTGACCAGGGCCGGACCACCAACACGTTCCTTCCCCGTCTCGACGTGCCCAAAGTCGAGCACGACGGACGCTGGCACACGTTGCACTGACGTGAACGGGGCGGCTTACTCGGCCATGAGCCGCTTGATCTCTTCTTTGATCATCGTCTCGGCGAGCACGGGGACGACCTCCCAAACGACGCGCTCGACGAGCTCGTGGGAGAGCGCGAGCACGGCTTCGGCCTGGTCCTTGGACAGGCCGAGCTCAGCGAGCTTGGCGGCCATATCGCCACCGGCCTTTGAGGCCGCGGCAACGATTACGGGCGCGGCGGGCGCTGGAGCCGGCGCGGGCGCGGGGGCGCGAGCGGCGGGCGCGGGTGCGGGTGCGGCCGCGGGAGGCGCCGGTCGTGCAGGTGACACTTGCCGCGCGCTGAAATCGACGGTTGCACGCAGGTCCTGCGACGCGGCGGCCTTTCCGGGCGCTGGTGGGGAGACGGGCGCGGGCTTGGGAGCGGCCGGGCGAGCCGGCGGCGCACCGACCATGGTCGAGGACAACGGCGACGGCGCGCGATAGGGCGTCGGTGCTGCAGCCCGTGGCGCTCCCTGCACCGGGCGTGGCGGCTCCGGCGCAGCTCGTCGCTCGCCGGACAGCAGCCCCTTGACCCGATCGATGAGCTGCTGCGTGTCGAACGGCTTGTCGAGGTTGCCGTCCGCCCGCGATGCCTGGCCCTTGCCCGGGTCATACGGGTGCAGCTTCGAGGACAGCAGCAACACCGGCAGGCCCGGGTTGGCCTTCTTGATCGCCTCGCACAAGTCGTATCCCGACTTGCCGGCAAGCGTGATGTCTGCAACCACGACGGCCGGGTTTTCGCTGCGCACCAGCGCCAGAGCGGCGTCGTAGCCGTCTGCCGTCACCACGCGCATCTCCTCGCCAGCGAACGTCATTTCGAGGACTTTGCGCATCGTCTGGCTGTCATCGACCGCGAGCAGGGTTGCAGGCACGGGAAGGCCTCCTCGGAGTTGTCGGTGCAGGAACCTGTGCACCACCCCGACCTGGACACCGGGCGGGGCTCATACGGGAACGACGCATCATCGAGGCACGTCACGCAAGATGTCAACTCCGTGGCCAGGATCGGTCATCGGAGTGGCTTGCGAGGCGGACCCAAGGCACCGATGCTATCGCTGGATCGCACATGGCAGCAACCGGGAAAGACCAGAGCTTCCGCACCGACGGCGCCTCCGCGCAGGGCCGCCTCGACACGTTTTTGCGCCGCGCGCTCGGCAATGCGCCCTGGTCCCGGGTGCGCGCGCTGGTGCAAACCGGCAAGGTCCGCGTGGACGGCGCCATCGTGCACGATCCGGCGTTCGCCCTGGCTGCCGACCAGCTCATCGAGCTGCGCATGAACGCCCCCCGCGCATCCGGCTCGCAACGCATCGACGCGTCCGCCGTGGTGTACGTGGACGCCCACGTGATCGTGGTGAGCAAGCCGCCCGGCGTGTCCTCGGTGCCGTACGAGCCTGATGAGCGTGACACGCTGCGCGATCTGGTCCGCGCTTGGCTCAATCGCACGGCTAAGCATCGAGGTGATCGCGCCACGGGCGATCTGGGCGTGGTCCACCGCATCGACAAGGAAACCAGCGGCCTGCTCGTGTTCACGCGTACGCTTGCAGCCAAACGCCATCTCGCCAACCAGATGCGCTTCCACACCGTCGAGCGTCGCTACCTCGCCGTCGCCCACGGCAGCGTTCGCGCGCAAACCATTCGGAGCCGCCTCGTCGCCAACCGGGGTGACGGCCTGAGAGGCTCGACCCGTCTGCCCAACGCTGGCGTCGAAGCCATCACGCACGTCGAGCCCGTCGAGCGGCTCGCAGGCGCTACGCTCGTGGCTTGCACGTTGGAGACCGGACGCACCCACCAGATCCGCATCCACTTGAGCGAGGCGGGCCATCCGCTGCTGGGCGATCGCGTCTACGTGCGCAACGCCGCCTCGCCGCCCATCCCCGCGCCGCGCTTGATGTTGCATGCGGCCGTGCTTGGCTTCGTCCACCCCGTCTCGGGCCGCGTCATGCACTTCGAGGACCCGATGCCCGAAGACATGCGCGCCGTCGTGCAGGGCTTGCGCATCCCATCCAACGCATGAGCTACGCTGTCAAAGAGTGCTTCCTGACCTTGCAGGGCGAAGGCGCCCGCGCCGGCACGTCCGCCGTGTTCTGCCGCTTCGCAGGGTGCAACCTGTGGAGCGGCCGCGAGCAGGATCGCTCCACCGCCCGCTGCCGCTTCTGCGATACCGACTTCGTGGGCACTGACGGTCCCGGCGGAGGCCGCTTCGCCTCGGCCGACCAGCTGGCGAGCCACATCGAGGCGACCTGGGCGGGGCTCG
>JAJZQG010000362.1 GCA_021847645.1 Myxococcales bacterium | reverse complement strand
TCTGCGACCTGCTCTGCAAGCTCGACGGCAAATTCCTCGTGACCTACGGGATTCGGGGCGAGCTTCCCCGGCTGGTCAAGGAGGCGGGCTTCGAGATCAAGCGCATTCGCACGCGCCGGAGCATCGCTTCGATGCGCGGGGTGGGCGGTCCCTCGATTCTTACCCAGCTGCTCATCTCGAACTACGCGATCGCTCGCAAGAGCCTCGACGGGCTGAGGGATGACGGATGGGAGGTCGAGGAGCCCAATCCAGCGGCATCTGTGTCGGTGCCTGCCTATTCCGATATCGAAATAGGCAACGGAGTCGCTTCGGCATCCAATCAATCTGGTGACGGGGCCGCTGTCAGCGAGCTGGAGAAGGCGCAGCCATTCGGAACCTTCGGCGGCTCATTCCACTACGCCAAGCGCCTCCTCCCGCTGATCCCGGATCACAAGGTCTACGTCGAGCCCTTCGCCGGCGCCGCCGCGCTGCTGCACGCGAAGGAGCCGTCCGGGAAGGAGGTCATTGCTGATCGCGACCCCGACGTCGTGTTCCTCCACCGGTCGATCAAGGCGATGACCGCCGAGCGCGTGGCGGAGCTTGCCGAGCGCTTCCCGTGGGAGGTGACCGAGGAGACCTTCGCCAAGGCGCGCGACCTCGAGCCGAAGGACGACCTCGAGCGCTTCTACAAGCTCGTGTTCGTGCGCACGCACGCGCGAGACTGCCGGCCAGACGGCACCCACCCCGCGCGCCAGCACCTCGGGTCCACCACAAATCCGGAGAAGTACCTGAAGGCCGCCGAGCGACTGCGCGGCGTCTCGATTCTGCAGCAGGACTACCGCAAGACCATCGAGAAGCTGGACAGCCCAGACACGTTCTTCTTCATCGACCCGCCGTATCCCGGAGAGTGGTTCGACAAGGACGCCGTCATCGACCTCGACGAGTTCATCGGTGTGCTCAAGGGCATTCGCGGCAAGTTCATCGCGGTGCTCAACAACAGCCCGGAGAACGTCGCCGCGTTCAAGAAGGTCGGGCACGTCTTCAAGCTCAAAGTGCGCGAGGCCTCGGGACGCGGCGGGGCCAAGCAGGCCATGCGGCTGTTCTGCGCCAACTACCCCGTACGCAAGAGCGAAGAGTTCGAACTGGTCGCCAAGTGCGAGGAAGAACCGTTCACGCGCACGACAGCGCTCCTCAAGGGCACTGACCCGGGCGACGAGCGCTTCGTGCTCGGGATAGTCCTGGAGCCCGAGGTGGTCGACGCGCAGGGCGACATCTACTCCGCGGACGAAATCCGCCAGGCCGCGCACCGGTTCATGGAGGAGTTCGGCGGCCTGGGGTTGATGCACCGGATGCGCGTCAACGACCAGGTGAAGGTGCTGGAGAGCTACCTCGCGCCGGTCGACTTCGACCTCGCCGGCGTGCCCGTGCGGAAAGGGACCTGGCTCCTCGGCGTGCGCGTCATCTCCGATGAACTCTGGGGCCAGGTGAAGGATGGCTCGCTCACGGGCTTCTCGATTGGGGGCTCCGCCCGCCGCTATCCGGAGCCCAGCAAGCCGCCGAACGTCCCCGATTCGACCGCCGCTGACTCTGCAGCTCAGGAGGTTCCCGCTTGAGCGCACCCGAAGACCCCACCGCTGGCGTCCACCGGCTGGTCGACATGGTCGTCGAGGAAGTCTCCCTGGTCGACCGCGCTGCGAACAAGCACCGATTTCTCGTCGTGAAGAGGGATGAATCCATGGCTGACAAGACCAAGAAGACCGGCGCAACGCCCCCGGCGGTTCCCGGCACGCCGGAGACCGACGGCGCGCAGCAGGTGACCAAGGCTATCGGCGACGCGCTCGGCATCGCGACGACCGCGCTCGAGGCGCTCACCAATGCGATCGAGCAACTCGGCGAGATCGTTGGCGACGCCGACACGACCCCGATTGTCGCCCAGCTCGCCGAGGAACTGTCCGAGGTTGCGGGCCAGCTTGCCACCGCTGCGGGCATCGAGCCGGCTGCTGCTGAGGGTTCGGGCGACGTCAGCGGAGCGGTCGAGGGAGTACGGTCGATGCTCTCCCAGGTGTCGGAGTTGCTCGCGTCGTCGGCATCGAAGAATGCTGCCGAGCAGCCTCCGCCGGTCGTCCCGGCCGCCGCCCCGGAACGGCCTCCCGCGCCGCAGACGGGCGAACCGGATGAGGTGTCCAAGCAGCTCGCCTCGGTGGCCGCTTCAATGCGGACGCTGGCCGATTCAATGAAGGACCAGTCCCAGCGCCTCGGACGCCTCGAGAAAGGCGTCGGACTTCCCAACAGCCGCCAGGCGCCAGAGCGCCCCGCAGCCCGACCGGGAAGCGAGGAAGTGAGCTGGCCCCTCGATCTCAACCGCCCGATGGACCGGGAGAGCGTCGACAAGACGACCTCCTTCCACGACCGCTGAGGAAGGAAGACCCATGAGCTACACGTCGAATCGGACGCTGCTCGAGAAGGCGGACCTCGCCATCGCCGACCTGACCGCGGGAGGCGGCATTCTTCTGCCCGCGCAGGCGCAGAAGTTTATGCGCCTGCTCGTCAAGCAGTCGGTGCTGATGCAGATGGCGACCGTCGTCCCAATGCCCGCGCCCAAGTACCAGGTGTCGAAGATCAAGTTCGGTAGCCGCATCCTGCGCCCCGGCAAGGAGGGGGTCGCCCTCGCGCAAAACGAGCGCAGCCGTCCGGATCTGTCCTTCCTCGAGCTCGACGCCCAGCTGTTCAAGGCCGAAGTGCATCTGTCCGACGAGGTGCTCGAGGACAACATCGAGCGCGGCGAGCTGCGCCAGACCATCCTCGAGATGATCGCGGAGGCCGCTGGACGCGACATGGAGGAGATCGTCATCAACGGCGACAAGGCCTCCGCCGATCCGTTCCTCGCCGTGCTCGACGGTGTGCTCAAGCAGTCGACGTCCCACGTGGTCGATGTCGCGGGCGGCCCTCTGACCAAGGACATCCTGCGCGATCTGCTCAAGTCGCTGCCGAACGAGTACCTGCGTGACAAGAAGTCGATGTCGTACCTGACGAGCGTCGACGCGGACCTCGAATACCGCAACAGCCTCGCCGAGCGAGCGACCGTCGCGGGCGACAAGTTCCTCGAGGACGACACGCCGGTTCTCTATTCGGGAGTGCCTGTGACGCCGGTTCCGCTGTTCCCGGACAACCTCGGCGTGGGCAACAACCAGACCGTTGCGCTGCTTTGCAATCCGAAGAACATCCACGTCGGCATCTGGCGGCAGATTCGGCTCGAGTCCTTCCGCGATGTGTCCGCTGGCGTGCTGCGCATCGTGGCGACGCTGCGGTTCGACGTGAAGTTCGCCGACGAGAACGGCACGGCAAAGGCCATCAACATCCAGCTGTGAGAGGAGTCCTGAGTCCTGAGACCTGAGTCCTGAGCCAGAAACGCTCGCGACCCTATGCCTCAGAAACTCCGGCTCTTCTCCTACTCAAGACTCAGGACTCAAGACTATGGACTCTCTTCTTGTTCGACTCAAGCCCTTCGACCCGCGTCGGGGGCACGTGCTGCGGCGCTTCACGTACGCGGGAGTCAAGATCCACGAGGAGCGCGGCTGGTATCGCGTGAGCAAGCCGGTCGGCGAATACCTGCGCAGTGTGCGCCAGGTGGCAAGCGACGAGTACTCGCCGCTCGCTTTCGACGTGTGCACCGAGGAGGAAGCCAAGGCGCTCGACATGCGCGAGGAGGTCGAGACCAAGGTGCGCCGGAGCGCGACGGACGAGGTTCGCCTCTCTCCCGCCCGCAATGACGGGGCGCTGACAACCGCCCACCTCGCCGAGCCCGCGAAGGGGAATGGCGTCGATCCCAAGGGGCGGAAAGACCGAGGCTGACGTGTACGCGACCGTGGCCGACATGCGCGATGAGGGTGTGACGCCTGCCCAGGCGAGCGACGAGCGGCTCACCGCTCTGCTCGTCGAGGCGTCAGCCTTCGTGGACCACGTTACGGGCTGGTTCTTCGAGCCCCGGCCGATGGTCGTGCGCATGGACGGTCGCGGCACGGCGTCGATCGAGCCGCCATATCCGCCGATTCGATTCGACGAGCTCGTCATCGACGGTGCGACGGCGTCGCTCGCCCCGGACGACCTGGTGATTCGGGGCGCGCCCGTCCTGCCCGGCTTCGACGCGCCGAGGCTCACACTCGTTCGTTCCCTGTTCCCAAGGGGGACCGACAATGTCGTAGCGAGCGGGCTGTGGGGCTACACCGACCCGAACGGGACGCCCACCGGCGGAACGCCGCCGGCCATTCGTCGCGCGGTCATGCTGCTGGTCATGCGATGGCTCGCGAAGCTCGGCGACGCGGAGGCGGCGGCCGCAAAGTCGCAATGGCGCATCCTGGAGGAGCGGACGCGTGACCAGAGCTATCGCCTCGCGCCCGTCGCCGCGACCGATGTGACGTTCACGAGCGACCCGGAGATTGACCTCCTGCTCGCGCGGTATCGGAAGCCCATCGGACTCGGAGCTGCGTGATGCGGGGCCAGCTCATCTTCAAGTTCCTGGCCGAGCTCCATCGATTGGACACGAAGGCGCTCGCCACGGAAGACCCGGACGGCGCGGGTCCGCTCACCGGTGGCTACGACCCGGACTTCAAGGAGCCTGTCCTGGTCGACACCAACGACGACGGTATCGGCGAGCGCATTCGCAAGGAACATGCACCCGTGCGCGTTCCCTGCCAGGTCGAGCCTGACACGTTCGAGGCCCTGAAGGAGTACGCATCGGGCAATTCGCCGCGCTCGCGTGTGCGGCTCGTCTTCCACTTCGCCGACCTCGAGCGCCTGGGCCTTGTCGACTTCGCCTCGGGCGACGCCCTGATTCGCGTCGGCGATCGGCTCGGCGCCCTCTACGACCTTGGCGGCGCGCTCGTGCAAGCCGTGCGCACGCCGCCCGGACTGTTCGTGACCGAGGCCAGGCCCATGGGCTTTGGCCTTTTCATGCCGCGTCCGCGGCGCAACCTGCTGCTCGCGACCTTCGAGGACCGCGAGACGGCATCCCCAAGAGGAGTATCCGGATGAGCAAGCTGCTGCTGTTGATTCCCGTGATCGCGCTGTGTGCCTGTGGGCCGCTCGACAAGTGCCGTGTCGACGACACGCGCTGCTCGGGCGCCAATGCCCAGGTCTGCGCGAGCGACCAGACCTGGCAGACGTTCATGAACTGCGACGAGGTGACCGACTACAGCGGTGGGCGGTGGACCTGCCAGGCACTCGAGGCCGACGGCGGCCACACGTGCCTCCCCGCCGAAGGTCTCCCCGAGGACGGAGGTGTGCTGTGAAAGACCCGACTCCTGAGCAGGTCCAGATCTTCTGGAAGTACATGATGGCGAGGTTCGACGCCAAGGTCGTCGACAAGCGCAATTCCTTCGAGATGCAGGCGCTCGCGGCGCTGCTCGGCAAACTCGGCGTGATGGATCCCACCAAGTTCCTGCAGCACTACGCCACCACGATCGGCCGGCGCATCTACGTGCCATTCGACATCGGCGTCGCGACCGCGGACTGGAGCCTGTGGGGCCAGATGATGGTCTGCGCACACGAGTGCCAGCACATCCACCAGCTCGACTGGCTCGGCCCGCTGCGCTTCGGGTGGAAGTACCTGGGCTCTTCGGCCACGCGAGCCGTGCTCGAGGCGGAGGCCTACCGTTGCCAGCTCGAGCTGCAGCACTGGCGCACCGGCGAGATCATCCCTGCCGAGAAGCTTACGGCGGGGCTCAAGGGCTATGGCTGCAACGACGCTGACATCCAGGTCGCTAGACCTCGTCCGAAAAGGGTCGCCGGGCAAAGGGCAGGGGCCTAGCCGGCTACATAGATTCCGGCCTAGTCCGACGACGTACGAAACGGGTGGC
>JAJZQG010000361.1 GCA_021847645.1 Myxococcales bacterium | reverse complement strand
GCCTTGGACGAGATCATCGCCGCCCAGAACCTGGCCGACCGCATCGCCGCGATGCTGACCCGGCTCATCGAAAGCGTGGACCGTGGGCCGTGACCGTGACCGTGACCGTGACCGTGACCGTGACCGTCGCCAGAACTGCTAACAGCTATGGGCCCTGCCCCGCCACGGCTAGACGGCAACGGCGGCCCCCCTGTCCCACGACCCCAGTGACCTTCCGCCCCATCCGCGCTACACACCGGCATCCCATGAAAGCCTCCGTGCACTGGCTCCGCTCCCTGGTCCCCGGGCTGCACGCCTCCGATCGCGAGATCGCCGAGCGCCTGACCCGCGCTGGTCTCGAAGTCGAGGCGATGATCCCCTTCGGCGCCGGCCTCGACGTCATCCTCGTCGGCTCTGTGGCTGAGATTGAACCGCATCCATCGAAGGACGCCCTGAAGCTGGTCACGGTCGACTTGGGAAACGGCCGTCAGGAGAAGGTTGTCTGCGGCGCACCGAACGTGTCGTTGGATTCCCTTGTCTGCTACGCGCCCGTGGGCGCAACCCTGGCCGGCGCGGGCTTCACCATCGAGGAGCGCACCATCGCCGGTGTGCGCAGCGCCGGCATGCTCTGCTCCGAGACGGAGTTGGGCATCGGCCATGACAGCGACGGCCTGCTGATCCTGCCGCCGGCAACCGCGGCACCGGGAACGCCCCTCGCCTCCGCCGTGCCCGCAGCGGTGGACACGATCCTGGACATTGGCGTGACCCCGAACCGCCCCGACGCGCTCGGCCACATCGGCATCGCACGCGACCTTGCCACGCTCTTCAAGCTGCCGTTCGGCGAGCCGGAGCCCGACGCCCCCGCGGCGGTCGCCAAGGGCAAGGTCGAGGACCACATCGCCATCGAGGTGCGCGACTTCGATCGCTGCCCGTACTACGGCGGCCTGGTCGTCACCAACGTCAAGATCGGCCCCTCGCCCCTGTGGCTGCGCCTTCGTCTCTTCAGCCTCGGCGTGCGCCCGCTGTCCAACATCGTCGACATCACCAACCTGGTGATGCTCGAGTACGGCCACCCGACCCACGCGTTCGATCTGGACCTGGTCAAGGGCCCGCGCATCATCGTGCGCCGCGCCGAGCCCGGCGAGAAGATGCGCACGCTCGACGGCGTCGATCGCACGCTCGACCCGGACGACCTGCTGATTTGCGACGGGGAGCGTCCGGTGGCGTTGGCCGGCGTGATGGGCGGCGAGAACACCGAGATTCGCCCGACCACGACGCGCGTGCTGTTCGAGTGCGCGTACTTCGATCCGCGGGGCGTGCGACGCGCCTCGCGACGGCACGGGCTGCACAGCGAGTCGAGCCACCGGTTCGAGCGCGGTGTGGATCGAGACGACGCGCGGGACGTGCTGGCCCAGTGCGGGGCGCTGGCCACCAGGCTCGCGGGCGCCGCTGCGATTCCCGGTGCCATGCACGTGTTGCGCGAGCCGTTCAAGCCGCTGCAGCTCACGCTGCGCCACAAGGCCCTCACGCGCCTGCTGGGCGTCGACATCCCGATGGACGAGGCGCGCGACACGCTCGACCGCCTCGGCTTCCACCCGACCGACCTGCATGATCCGAACGACCAACTGCTCGCGGTGCAGGTGCCGTCGCACCGCCCGGACGTCGGCCGCGAGGCCGATCTCATCGAGGAGGTGGCGCGCATCGGCGGGCTCGACCGCATCCCGACCGAGCTGCCGCCGATTCGTCCGCAGTCGCCGCGCGCCACGCTCGTGCTCGAAAGCAAGGTGCGCACCGCGGCGGTGGAGCTCGGCCTGAGCGAGGCGGTGACCTACGGGTTCGTCTCGGTCCAGCAGCTCGAGCTGCTGGGCGCGCCGACGTCGACGGTCGCGCTGCTCAACCCGCTGAGCGAGGATCGGAGCGTGATGCGCACCTCGCTGCTGCCGGGGTTGCTCGAGACGGCGGCCAGGGCGCGTCGTCGTGGCGAGCGCAACGCGCGGCTGTTCACGCTGGGTGCGCGCTTCCTTCCTGGCGACGGCGAGGACGGTCTTCCGCACGAGGTGCCGTCGTTCGCGGCGCTGCTGACCGGCGTGCGGGAGCCGTGGCTGGCCCGCGCGCAGGAGATCGACGTGTACGACGCCAAGGGGATCGCGCTGGAGATCGCGCAGCGGGTGACGCGCAGGCCGGCGACGGCCGGCACGTTCGGCGAGCGGGGCGCGCCTCGTCATCTGCACCCGAAGGCGTCGTCGGCGGTGCTGTGCGGCGAGATCGTGGTGGGCGCGTTCGGCCTGCTGCATCCCGATGTGGCCGATGCGTTCGACGTGGCGCAAGCGACGGTTGCGGTGGAGATCGATCTGGAAGCGTTGGCGCGCGTGGGCGAGCGGACGCCGTCGTTCAAGGCGATTCCGCGGCTGCCGGCGGCCACGCGGGACATCGCGCTGGTGGTCTCGGAGCGCGTGGAGGCGGGCGCGGTGCGGGCGATCATCCGCGAGGCGGCGGGCGAGCTGTGCGAGTCGGTGGAGCTGTTCGACGTGTTCCGCGGCGGGTCGGTGGCGGCCGGGTCGCGGTCCCTGGCGTTCCACGTGGTGTACCGCGATCCGAAGGCGGCCACGGATCCGGAGCACGCGCGAACGCTGACTGATCAAGAGGTGGACGAGCGTCACGCGGCGGTGGTGCGCACGGCGGCGGAGAAGGTGGACGCCGCGCTTCGGTGAGGGCGCCTGGGCAAACCGGATGACGACCGACGATCGTTGGCAACAGCGGCAGCAGGCAGGGCAGACCGAGCCGGACGACCCGGTGCTCGGCCCGTGTCTGCATGTCTACGAGGCGCAGGCCAAGACCAAGTCCAAGGACAAGACGCGCAGGCAGCTCGAGATCATCGGCGTGCTGGCGGTGCTGATGGTGCCCATCTCGTTGATGTACGTGAAGGGCGTCACCGGCACGGCGATGGCCGCGCTGGGCGGCGTGGTGGCGGTGCTGGCTTACTACCTGTCCGCGCGCAAGCCCGCCGTGCGAACGACCACCATCAAGGTGCACGAGCGCGGCGTGGTGTGCACGGAGAACGACGCGTCGCGCCAGGTGCTCTGGAACGAGGTGGTGGAGGTCAAGAGCAAACGATTCGCGCTGCCCGACGGGCGCACGTCGATGGCGATCGCGCTGGAGGTGGTGGGTGCGCCGCCGCTGCTGTTCGTGGTCAGCGGCACGTTCACGGGCAAGGACCGGGCGAGCAAGCTGTTCGAGGCGCTGAGTGACGTGTGGCTGCCGGTGTGGTGCCGTCGCGCACGGGCGATGCTCGAGACGGGCCGGGAGGTGGAGATCGGGCAGGCGCGCATGTCGGGCGAGAGCCTGTCGATCGGGGACAAGCCGGTGGAGTGGGCTGCGATCCAAGGGGTGGAAGGCGCGCAGGGGCAGGACGAGCTGCGCACCTCCGGCGGTCTGACAGCCGTGGAAGGCGACGGGCTGGTGGTGCCGTTCCCGTCGACGGCCAAGAGGCTCGCCGCACTGGCCGCGGTGCCGCCGAGCCGTCCGGTTTTGCCGGCGCCGCGCAAGTGAAATCGCGCTCGCGCGCCGCCCGACGACAGACTAGGCTCCGCCTGCTTGCCAGGTGAGACCAATCTGGAGGTTCGGATGATCGCACGTCGTGTTCGGGGTGCTGCGTGGATGATGGGTGTGGCGGCTGGGCTCGCGATGCTGCTGGCGAGCGGCCAGTCGCAGGCGCAGGTCAATGTCGGGATCGACGGTGGCATGGTGGCGCGCACGAGCACCCCAGGCCTCAAGCCCGGCCTCGCGTGGGGGCTTCACGCCGGCGTCAAGCCGATCTCCGTGCTGATGATCAGCGGCTACTATTTGGGCTACAGCATGGGCATGGACGGGTTGCCCGCCACCGCCCACAACGTCTCGTTCGACTCGTTCGGCGGCAACCTGCGCTTCACGCTGCCTCTGCCCGAGTCCAACTTTCGTCCCTACGCCTACGCGGGCTTGGGCTATGTCCGCACGAGCTACCCGGTGGAGACCGTCGTTCTGAACTACGCCGCGACCTCGGGCGTGCCTTTCGGGCTGCAGCCGCGCGAAGGTCACTTCCTCGAGCTGCCGGTCGGGCTGGGCCTGGGCTACAAGGCCGCCAAGATCGTCCTGCTCTCGCTCGATCTCGCGCTCCGTCCGTCGTTCGGCTTCGAAGGTGACGCTTACAAGGGCGCTTCGCCCGTCGACGAGACGAAGCTCGGGTTCACGGGGTTGCTTGGCGCGTCCTTCGACCTGTAGCGTCGGACTCGGGCGATCGTGCGCACGGCCCCTTTGTTCCCGGCGATGGTCCTCGCGGTTGCGCTGCCCGCCGCTGCCTCCACGTTCGCCCGCCCTGCGCACGCCGATTCGGACGACCCGCAGCGCATGGCCGAGGTCGGCATCGGCACCGGCTACGTGTACCGTCGCGCCACGACGTCGTCGAACGCCAATCCGGGGCGTGTCGCCTATGGCGGCTCGATCGGGATCGACGTGCACGGGCGAGCGTACATCACGCCTTGGCTGCGCATCGCGATGTACTACCTGGCCGGCCACGAGAGCGTCGAGGTGCCTCACGGCCCGGGCACACCCTATGACCAGCTGAGCATCGACTCGGCGTGGGCCTTCTCCCTCGGAGGACGCCTGGAGCCGACGTGGCAGGTCACGGACCGGTTCCGCGCGTTCGCCATCGTGGGCGCGGGCTGGGGGCGGATGAAGACGTACGAGATGAGGATGGCCAGCGGCTCGCTGACCTACGAGGTCGATCCGCGAGCCGGCGTGTGGGTCGAATGCCCGATGGGCTTGGGCGCCACGTTCGACATCTGGCCGCGGCGCCTCGGGCTGTCCTTCGAGTCCACCATCGCGCCGCACACCTCCCAATCCGGCACTCTGTTCGCTCCGGTCCAGTACATCGACTCCCAGGGTCGCGTTGGCCATGTCCCGCCGATGCCCACGCTGTCCACGACCCTGGCCACCATGCTCAACGTGGTCGTGGTGCTATGAAGCGCGGCGCGACGGCCGCCGGCACCACCGGTCCCAGGCGCATCGTCGCCGTTGCGGGAAACATGGGCGCCGGCAAGTCCAGTTTGGTCGAGTGGCTCCGGCAGCACTTCGACCTCGAGCCGTTCTTCGAGCCCAACGACGAGAACCCCTACCTGGTCGACTTCTACGGCGACATGAACCGTTGGTCGTTCCACTCGCAGGTGTTCTTCCTCATCCGCCGCTTCCGGCTGCACCGGCAGATGGAGCGCGAGCGTCGCGACGTGGTGCAGGATCGCACGATCTACGAGGACGCCGAGATCTTCGCCACGCACCTGCACGAGCAGGGCTACATCGACGATCGCGACTGGGCGACGTACGCGGAGCTGTACCAGACGCTGCGCGCGGAGCTCAGGCCGCCCGATCTGCTGATCTACCTGCGGTGCCCGGTGAAGGTCATCCGCAAGCGCATCGAGCGCCGTGGGCGTGCGTTCGAGCAGAATGTGCCCACGGCCTACATCCGCGCGCTCGACAAGCTGTATGCGAGCTGGTTCGAGCGCTACGACCAGTCGCCCACGCTGGTCATCGACACCGACCAACTCGACTACGTGCAGAACCTGTTCGACCACCACGACCTGAGGGAGAAGATCAAGCAGGTGCTGGCGTAAGGCTGGCCTCCGATGGAGCAACACCGTGCCGGCGCAGGCAGGGCGCGTGGCGGACGGCGTGTCCGGGCTTGTCGGCAGGGTGCCCGCCCGTGCTAGATGGCTTGGGCCGGAAAAGTTGCGCTGATGGAGTCAAGTTTCGTCAAGGCAGAACTCGAACGGCATTCGGTCTTGGCGATGCCCTGCCTGACCGCGGGGGCAGCGACCAACGGGAGCGTGGGGGCGACAGCCCCCA
>JAJZQG010000088.1 GCA_021847645.1 Myxococcales bacterium | reverse complement strand
GGGCCGGTAGCAGACGAAGGTGGCGTGCTCGGCGCCGCCGATGAGGACCTCGAGCTGGCTGCGGTGGATGCGCAGCCCCTCGGGCCCGGTGGTGGCGAGCAGCGCGCCGCAGAAGGCGCAACGGACGGGCTCGCCAGTGGTGATGGGTTCGGGACGTCGTTCGTTGAGTGCGGGTTGTCGGTGCATCACGCGAGGAGCATCCGACGAGGCGACCCGCTTGCGGTCGCCAGCGGGTCACTTCTCAGTCGCCGAAGGGTCACTTTTTTCGGCGACCACTAGCTACGCGAAGACGCTGAGGATTTTCGGGGGGAGCCTGTGCGGAGACGGCGGCGCTCGGCGGCGGATTTCTTCGAAGGAGGAGAAGCAGGTGTCCGCTACTCCGATGCACATCTCGCCGCGCTTGTGGTCGCCGAAGGGTCGTTTTTTTGTCGCCAGAGGGTCACTTTTTTCGGCGACTCACGCCCAGCTGATGCCGACGGAGGAGAAAGCGTCGACCGGCGTTGGCGCATCGGCCCCTCGGCTCGCTCGGGTGTACGATCAGCGTATGAACAAGCTGTGGGATGAAGCTCTGAAGCAGGCACTCGCGTCGACGGGTGCAGGTAGCACTGATCCGCCTGAGGGAAACGCGAAAGGATCATCCTGGCTTGACAAGCTTGTGGCGGAGCGTCTTGCGGATCTGCCCAAGCCAATCGACGTGTTTCGGCCAAGCGCGGCATTCAATTTCGACGATGTCCGACAAGCGGTCGCAATGGTGGAGAGAGCGATCGAGCAGCAGAAGAAGGAAACGAAGATCTCTGCCGATCATGCGATGAAGGCCGCCGCGGCCGATCCGTTCCACAGCTTCACCAAGAACCCTGTGTTCGCCCCCATGGCCGTCGCGTTCTGGCGCGTCGAGACCACCTTCCCGTTGATTCTGCGCCGATCGCTACTGGTAGCAGTCTACTCGCACGTCGAGCACGTCCTGCACCAATGGTGCGTTGGCTTGCATGCTGAGTGGTCCTTGCCAATGACTTACCGCAAGTTCCGAGACAAGCAGCCCAAGAGGCCAACGCCCGTCCTGTACCTGCTGTACTTACGGGACCAAGCGGGAATTGCGCTGGGCACTTTCGATTCGTGGCCGGAATGGAACGCACTGGACCGATACCGCGAGGCGCGCAATTGCATCGCCCATGACGGGGGGCTCGTCGAGAACGCCGGCAAGCAGGTGCTGATCGAGGCCTTGCCACACGTGCTCGTGGACAGATCCGGGCTGCTCAACGAGAGTCCGACGATTGTCCTTGGACCCGGCGCGTGCGAGGCAGCCGTCGACGCAGCAGAGCGCTTCTTCGAGAGGCTGTGGAGCATCTATGCGCAGGATCCACGCATCGCGCCGCGACTCTCGGCCTCCACATAGTTCAAGGGGAGTACTCGGTCAGCCGCTACGCCGCGGTGGCGACTTGGACGCGGACCAGCCGCGCGGCGACGGTCAACCGAATGCCGACGCCGGGCACGTTCTCGATGAGCCGATCGATTTCCTCTTCCGCAACTCTGCCCTCAAGCGCCTTTTTGAAGGGACGAAGGAGCTTGTACCGCAGGTCCTTGGGCTCCGGCGTGAGCGGCCTTTTCTTCATGGGCCCCAGTCGTGCCATCTCCTCCGCGAGCTGCGCCATCCCAACGACGCAACCGGCGCGAGAGGCCAAGACCGCAAGCGCCAGCAACGGCTGGCGTTGCAGGTTGTTCGGCGGGCGCGTCGGAATCTCGTGGCCTCGGTAGATCACGCGCCGGTCCTTGAGATCCACGATGAGGGCGGCATCCTCGTCCGGGGCCGCAGCCTGCGCCAGTGGCTCCGCGGCAACCAGCACCGTCGGCTCCGCGACCGGCGGATACGGCGTCGCCTTCTTGAGCCCGGGCTTGCTATCCGTGAGCTTCTTCCATAGCCGCGCGAAGGCCCCTCGGTGATTCACCGCCTTCCTGACGACATCGGGCCCCGCGGCGTGCATCGCGTCAGCGTTCGCCAACCCGGCATCCACGACCCGGCGCACCAGGACACGCCCGAGCCCGGGCACTCGGAGCTTTGCCACAGGGATCGCGTCCGCGCGCACGCCGAACATGAGCCGCTCCGCAAGCTGGGCGAACTCGGTCTTACGCGATTCGGGCCATCCGCAGGCCTGCGCGATCGCTCCCATCGCTTCGACGATCCACGCGAAGTCCTCGCCGACGCGGCGGATCGCGCCCGCCCACACTTGATACCTGCGCTCAATCTCCTTGGTCGGAACCTCAGCGATCCAATCGCAGAGCATGAGTGCCTTCTTGAAAGCCCTGGAATCATCGTAGCTTGCCGCGTACTCGTTCGTGGTGTGCGGCACAAAGACGGCACGGTCGATGATCCCATCATCGGTGGCGCGCTGAAGAAGCTGAGCGCGGTACTCCATCTTCCAGCGTTCGTTCTTCGGCATGCTCACGTAGACGTCGGCGCCTGCGGGCGACTGCGCGGCAACCGTGAGCGCCTCGAGCTCGCGGAGCGCTCCCTTGCTCGCGCATGCCCATCGCGCGAGAGCAACCGTGGTTCTGACGCCAATGCCCTTCGCGGCACACGCATGCCCGAGGTCGGTGATGCGCAGCTGCCCCTGGAAGCGCTGGGCCAGCCCGCTCTCGACGCAAACGCCGATCGCTTGGTCCAACGCCCGGTCGAGCTCGTCCTTGGACATCTTCTGGGTCCACCAGGTCACCCCGGTGAAGCTCGACATCAGGAGCTCGCGAAGGCTGGTATCGGGGCCGGTCATGCCCGACGCGAGCAGGTCCACCACCAGGTCCTCCATCGGCGCTTCCTTGAGCGTCGGAACGATCTCCTCGAAGTCGCCCTCGACGTATTTATGCAGCCAGGCCTCGGCTTGGAAGGGTGACTTCGTGACCAGGATCGATCGCCCGAATTCCTTCGAAAGTCCGAGGCGGCCGGCGCGGCCGGACATGTTCTCGTACTCCGAACGACTCAGGGGCTCCCGGCCCCACTGGTGGCACCACTTCGCGTAGCCCCACTTTTGGGCCTCGAGCACGACGTTCTTCACCGGCAGGTTCATTCCCATCGCGAGCGTGGAGGTGGAGAACAGCGCGCGAATCCCGCCCGAACGAAAGTACTTCTCGACCAGACCACGCTCCTCAGGGGAGAGGTCCGCGTTGTGGAACGCAATCGAGCTGTTCAGGGACACGCGCAGCGCCTCCTGGGCGTGCGTTTCCTCGTGCTCGCGCAGCTCCTCGATCGCCTCGCCCAGCGACGGCATGCTCACGCGATCCGCCAGGACCTGCGCGCAGAGCACCGTCGAAGCGCGATCGGCCACGAACACCAGCACTTGCTCGCCCCTGCGCACGATATCCTCGGCGGCGGCGAGCAGCAGCTCCTGCGGCAATTCCCCGCCCATGTCGGAGAAGTCCTCGGTACCCTGCGTGCCCGAGTTGTGTTCACGGTACGTGAACGTCCCGCGGCATAGAACGCCCTTGCGCAGCTCGACCGGCCTCCGAACGTCGACGAGCAGCTTCGCGCCGAGCCAGTCCGCGAGAAGCTGGGCCTTGCCCAGCACCGCCGACAGCCCGACGATCCGTGGCTTGGACGGCGACATCCTGAGCTTGGTCAGGAGCAGCTCCAGCGCCGGTCCCCGGTTCTCGTCGGTGATGAGCTGCAGCTCGTCGACAACAACCAGACCCACGCTTCCGAGCAGCTTGGGGCAGGCCACGAGCATCGCACTCAGTTTCTCGAACACGACCACCGCGATGTGAAACCGCCCCTCCGCAATGGCGTCGTCGTACTCGCGGCGGTCGCGCGAGGAGACCACGACCTCGATGCCAGAGCCCGCGTACCGCGCACGCAGCTCCTCGAACTTCTCCACGGCCAGGGCCTTCTGCGGCACGAGGTAGAACACCTTGGTGTCGCTTCGCGCAGCCCTGACCGCCGCCATCTCGCCGACGAACGTCTTACCCGAGGACGTGGGCGAGAAGACGATGAGGTTGGCGTCGCCGAACAGCCCGAACTCCTTGACCGCCCGTTCCTGCACGGGCAGCAGATTCTCGCCCACGCTCTCGCGCCAGATGGCGAGGATGTCCTGCGGAACGTTGTAGGCTTCGAGGGTATCGACGCGCATTGATTACCTCCTCACGCTGCCGCGCGGGTTGCTGCTTTGTCCGCCTTCACGCTCTGGGCTTTGGCTGGCGCTGGCGCGGGCTCGACCTTCACCGGAGCCGCGGGCGCCGGGGCACCCTCTCGAACCAGCTTGTGCTTCGCGAGGATCTGCTTGCTCAATTCGGCATCAACCTCGGGATGCTCGGCGAGGAAGCGGATTGCGGCATCGCGCCCCTGCCCAAGGCGGCCGTCCTTGTATGACAGCCAGCTGCCGCTCTTCTCGACGATCCCTGCCTCGACGCCGATGTCGATCACCTCGCCGAGGCGCGAGATGCCGGTGCCGTAGCCAACGTCGAACTCCGCCTCGCGGAAGGGCGCAGCCATCTTGTTCTTGACCACCTTCACGCGGGTGCGACCGCCGATGATCTTGTCGTTTTCCTTGAGCTGGCCGATGCGGCGGATGTCGAGCCGAACGCTCGCGTAGAACTTCAGGGCGTTGCCGCCCGTCGTGGTCTCGGGGCTGCCGAACATCACACCGATCTTCATGCGCAGCTGGTTGATGAAGATGACGAGCGTGTTGCTGCGGGCGACGTTGCCCGTAAGCTTGCGCAGCGCCTGGCTCATCAGCCGCGCGTGCAGACCCACGTGGGAGTCGCCCATGTCGCCTTCGAGCTCGGCCTTAGGCACGAGCGCCGCTACTGAGTCGACGACGATGATGTCGATCGCTCCGGACTTCACGAGCTTGTCAGTGATGTCGAGCGCCTGCTCGCCGTGATCAGGCTGCGAGATGAGCAGATCATCCGTATGCACGCCGAGGCGCTTGGCGTAGGTGACATCGAGAGCGTGCTCGGCATCGATGAACGCGCACACGCCACCGAGCTTCTGGGCCTGCGCGACGACGTGCAGCGCGAGGGTGGTCTTGCCCGACGACTCGGGGCCGTAGACCTCGACGATGCGACCGCGGGGGAGGCCGCCCACTCCGAGGGCGATGTCGACACCGAGCGAACCGGTCGAGATCACCTGCACGTCGGGTGTCGCGGCGCCCTCGCCGAGCCGCATGATGGCGCCCTTGCCGTACTGCTTCTCGATGTCGATCAGGGCGGTCTTGAGGGCCTGGGTGTTGTCGTGCTTCGCTTCCATCGTCGGTCTCCTTGGGTTCGGAGGCATCGAGTGCCTCACGCAACCCAGTATGAGGCCGACGTATGACGAAACAGGTCACAGTTAAATCATCTGCAATTTCCGCCAGTTGGCAGGTCTGACAGCCTGGATCGAGCCAGCGAGATGGAAGCAGCATGGACGACGGCCGTTCGTTCGTGCTCTCCTATGACACGGCTCCAGGTTGACACGCGCACCATGGCTGAATCGACGCAGTATCGCTACGCACCCGCATCACGGCTCCAGCAGATCCGCACGCTTCTGGCTTCTTCGCGGGGTGCTTCCGTCTACGAGCTCGCCGAGAAGTTCGGCGTCAGCGTGCGCACTGCGATCCGGTACCTGCGCGCGCTCGAGAACGCCGGGGAGCATCTCGAAGAGCGCATCGACGGCAAGCGCAAGGTCTGGCGCCTCAACCCCGCTTCGCGGCGGGAGACGATCACGCTGACGACGGCGCAGGTCGTCGCCCTCTATCTGTCGCGGCGCGTGTTCGATTTTTTGGCAGGCACCGGGTTCAAGGAAGACCTCGATGACGTGTTCGAGCGCCTCGAGGTCACGCTGCGCAAGCGCGAAATCGACACGAAGAACCTCGACCGGAAGCTGTTCGACTTCAACGAGGCGCCGCACCTGTACGCCGATCGCCTGGAGCACGTGAACGACATCGTCACGGCCCTGCTCCAAGGCGAGCGGCTGCAGGTCACCCATGGCGCCGTGGGGCAGTACAAGAAGACGTTCGTGCTCGAGCCGTACACGCTGCTCGTCTACAAGAAGGGCCTATACCTCGCGGGCTACAGCCAGCACCACCAGAGCGTGCGCACGTTCTCGCTCGACGGCTTCCGCGAGATCGAGCGGCTCAAGAAGGACCGGTTCGAGTATCCGAAGGACTACCACCCGTCCCAGCTCTTCGAGGGGAACTTCGGGCTCATCGGCGGTCCCCGGACACGGGTGCGGCTACTCTTCGACGCGAGCGTGGGTCGCTACGTGCGGCGCCGACGGTGGCACCCGACGCAGAAGATCACCAAGACCGAGCGCGGCGTGGAGCTCGCGATGGACGTCTCCGGCACGGTGGAGCTCACGTCGTGGATTCTGGGCTGGGGCTCCAAGGTCGAGGTGTTGGAGCCCGAGAGCCTGCGGGACGAGATCGCAACGGAAGTGGCGAGGGTGGCGGCCAGGTACGCGACTACGAACGCCAAGAACGATGTTCCAGATGCACGAAAAGCGGTGACGACATCCCCGAAGGTGAGCAATGGCGACGAAGTCTGAACGTCTTCCGAGTATTTCGGGCAGCCTCGATGCGGACCTGATCTTGCTGCGCTTCCGCGAGCTCCTCCAAGAGGCTTTTCAAAGGGCGGCCAGCAGCGGTGTGAAGCGTCCCGTCGGCTTCATCTTGCTCGCAGACGGCGGAAATGAAACAGCCATGGACCTAGTGCGCGCGCTCGTTCCCGAACCGGGGCTCGGCGAAACGCTGAAATCCACCAAGCACTTCGTCGGCTGCCTCGAATACCGAGACATTGCAGGCGCGCTCCGGCGCGTCAGCCCTCGCGACAATGACGCGTTGATGGACACCTACGTTGGCGATCCAGACGCCTGGAATGTCGTGATCATGTTCGGCTCGTTGGTGTTCATCGGGCCTGTGCGTCGAACCAGCTTGCTTCGTGCCGAAGCCGCCAAGGTGCGCGCAGCGGCCATCGCGTCGGGCGAGCTCGCCTCCGATATCATGCTCAGCGAGGTGGAGCCTGGGGGACACCGCAAGACGCGCGAGTGGGTCGCGGGGGCGAATCCCAAAGCGGGAAAGGGTTGGATGTGCATGCACAGGTACCTCCCGTCGCCGCTACCGGAGGGCTGGCGCGTTGAGATGCACCGAGCCGACGGGTCCGTGATGCTTGACGCTGACGGTTTCAACTTGATCCTGAGCGGGATTCGACAAGGTGCGCAGCGCCTCGTTCACGTCAGCCTCGGCAAGGACGATCACCACACAACGGATGCCGAGGCGAACGCGATTCTCAATCGCTTGCAGCGGGTACGTCGATTCAGGGAGGCGCCTGTTCCTGCGCTCGCACGCGATATGCCCCCCGCCCGGAACTACCTCGGCGAAGTCGACTAATCGGGTGCCGCCTCGCCATCTGTCTCTCGCTTGGCGGGCGGGTCGTAAAAGCCGATACGATGGTTCTTGAGGTCCTTGAGCGCGCGCTTCAGCCAGGCGTTCAAATTGTGCTTGTAGGTGTCGGGCAGTGTGAACGACGGGCTATCCAGCCCGTCGTCGTCGCGTCGTCGGTCTTTCTTTTGCGCCGGTCGGTACGCGTAGAACCCAATGTGGCGCTGAGGCCTGGGGTCGCCGAAGAGCAGCAGATCGCGGATTTTCCGCTGGAACGTCCTGACTCGACCATCGTCGATGCGCTCGAACCCAAGTTCGTCACAGAGCCTGCTCTCCGCCCAAGCGAGTTCGTCAGCGGGCCGCGGCTGTTCCGCGTAGGAGAGCTCGTCCAATAGGACGCCAGCGCGCCGGGGGCCCAGCCTCCAAAGGGGATCTGTGGATTTCCTGCGGCGCTGATCGAGCTCACGCTCTCGCTCCAGCTCTCCACGAACACGGTCCAGGTCTCGCCACCGCGCCCACGGTATCTCCCCCTGTCGGTACGGACTCCGGCTCGCGAGGTCATCGAGCATCCTTCGCGCAGCCTCGGCCGTGAACGTGATGTCGCCCTCCCGCCCGTTCAGACCGAGAGCCTCCCTCGCGATCTGCGCTGCCACCGTCGGGAACAACGTGACGAACTCCTCCTCCGGCGAAGGAGGCAAAGCACGAGCGAGCCGCTCGGATAGCGCAGGCTCACGCGCAAGCTCCTGCACGTACGGCCCAGGCTGTGCTGCGAGATTGCACACTTGAGCACCAAGGGTCTTTAGCGCGTGCTCGACCGGGAACTGGGGCTCGCTGAGGGCCGGGGCGCCATGGATGCAAAGTGCGACGTGCTGATAGCCGCCGTTCCGTATTTGCTCCGCGAGCCTGACCAGTCCCGGCGGGGCGTCCTGGGAGAAGACCGGAGGGAAGTTCATGTCGATGAACACCTCACCGGGTTCCGGGTGGCCTCCCCAGAGCTCTCCCATCCAGGGGATCGCCCTAAGGATGGCGCGATGCTGGTACTCGATCATGCACGGCTCGCGCCGTGTGCCGTGGCCGTACAGGTAAATGGCGAAGCGGATGCGGTCCATGGTTCGTGACCGTCATCTTCGATCGAAATTCTGCTCGATGCACTGTCCCATTTCGGCCTTCGGATCCGCGTTTGGTGGGTATGAAGAACGATCCGCCAACCGCCGCTCGCCACGATTCATCCGGCGCTCCCGGCCCAGGCCAACCTGACTCCGACATCAAACGTCGCCTGCTCGAGGCAGCCGACGTCCTCGCCGACGGGCTTCTCGCGTTGGTCCTCCGAGGTCGAACACGGACACGCCGTGGCGACCGGGATGCATCGACGGGAACCGCCAACCATGGCTAGGAAAGAGCCTTCTCTCGCCTTGTCTTCCGGCGCTTCAGGAGCCGTCATGTCGCCATCGCCCGCCGATTCAGCGGGCGGAGACGGAGGCGAGATGGCGACGAATGTCCTTCAACGAGCACGAACCGCGATGCACGAGCTCCCCAACGCGCCAGCGCAGATGGCGGCGCTCGATCGCATGAGCGTGGACGAGCTGGCCGAGAAGTTTCGCGAGCTCTACGGAGAGCCGACCCGGACCCGGAACAAGCCCTATCTGCGCAAGCGCTTGATGTGGCGCATCCAGGAGCTGTCCGAAGGCGGGCTCTCGCTCCGAGCCCGGGCGAAGATCGACGAGCTGAGCGACGAGTTCCCCGAACGCTGGCGCATGCGGCAGGCGGCGTCATCGGGCATCCCCGCGCCGTCGGTGGACTCGCGCCTGCCAGCTCCAGGGTGCACGATCGAGAAGACCCACGACGGAACGCTTCATCGCGTGACCGTGCTCGAGGACGGCTTCGAGTATCAGGGCGAAGCCTTCCGATCCCTGTCTGCGATCGCGAAGCGCATCACGGGCACCAACTGGAACGGGTTCACGTTCTTCGGCCTGAAGGCGACGACGCGGGCCGCGCAACCGGAAGGCGGCCACCCATGAGCAGCGGCATCCCCTTCCATTCGACGCGCATGGGCCAGCGATTCTGCGAGTCGACGTTGCCGGAGCTGGTCCGCGAGCTCAAGCGCCTCAACCAGAACCTCGAACGGCTCCTCGAGCTGGCCAACACCGACGATGAGCCGGCGCCCGAGGCCGGCGAGAAGGGAGGGCCCCGTCCATGAAGCAACGTGCTGCGAAGCCGCAAGTGCAACCGGGAGCGAAGCGCTGCGCCATCTACACCCGCAAGTCGACCACGATGGGGCTCGAGCAGGAGTTCAACTCTCTCGACGCGCAGCGGGAGGCCTGTCTCGGGTACATCAAGCGCCAGCCCGGTTGGGTCGTCGTCGAGGAGCGCTACGACGATGGTGGCTTTACCGGCGCGAACACCGAGCGGCCCGCCTTCCAGCGACTGCTCGCAGACATCGAGGCAGGCAAGATCGACGTGGTCGTGGTCTACAAGGTCGACCGGCTGTCGCGGTCGCTCCTCGACTTCGCGAAGGTGATGGAGCGCTTCAACGCCAGCGGCGCGTCGTTCGTGTCGGTCACGCAGAACTTCTCCACGGCCGATGCGATGGGGCGGCTGACGCTCAACATGCTGATGTCGTTTGCTGAATTTGAGCGCGAAATGATAGCCGAACGGACGCGCGACAAGATCGCTGCGTCCCGACGAAAGGGCAAGTGGACCGGTGGTCGTGTCCCCTTCGGCTACGAGGTGCACGACAAGAAACTGGTCATCAACGAGCTCGCGGCGCAGGTCGTGCGCGAGGCCTTCGAGCTGTTCATCAAGCACCGGCGCATGTTCGTGGTTGCGTGCGCCCTGAACGAGCTGGGGCATCTGCGTAGCCTGGAACACGTGCGCGATCGCGAGCTCCTGTTCTGGACCAAGGACTCGATCGCACGACTGCTCCGGAGCCCGATCTACACGGGGCTGATGCCCTACGGCAGCGAGCTGCACCAGGGTGAGCACCCAGCGATCATCGACAAGGACACGTATCAACGGGTCCAGCGCATCCTCGCGGGCGCCGAACGCGAGACCACGTTTCACGGCGTCAACCAGGAGTACCTGCTGCGCGGCCTGCTCAAGTGCGGGCTGTGCGACGGCGCGATGTCTCCAGGATCCACGCGAAAAGGCGACCGCGAATACAGGTACTACAGATGTTGCACGCGCGACAAACACGGCAAGGACAAGTGCGCGGCGGCTCTGCTTCCGGCGGGGGCGATCGAGGCCCACGTTGTCGAACGCATCGCCGAGGCTGCGGCCGACCCCACGCTTGCGAAGCTTGCCAAGCAATGCCTCGACGCACGCATCAAGGCGCGCCGCGAGCTGTTCGAGAAGAAGCGCGCTCGACTCCCGTCGGCGATCGCGGCCGCGTCGGCGAACGCCGCGAAGCTCACGGACCAGCTGCTGCAGGTCGAGGGCTCGACGCGGACGATCGTTGAGCAGCGGCTACAGGCAGAGAGCGCGAAGCTGGCCGCTGCGGAGCTCCAGCTGGCCGAGGCAGAGCGGGCTCTCGATGCCCTGCCGGATGCGGAGCGGGAAGCGGCCTGGGTCAACGATGCGCTCGCCCACTTCGGCGAGCTTTGGGCCACGCTCAACGTGCCCAACCGCGGTCGCCTGCTCCGCGCCCTGGTCGACCACGTGGTCGTGAACGAGCGCACCAACGCAGTCGAGGTGCACCTCGTCGATTTTTCGGCGGCGATTGAGGTGCCCGCCGACCCAACGAACCCGCAGGAGGCAGCATGAACTCACAAGAAACCGAGGCCCCGCAGTTCCGGCGTGTGATCGCCGGCACGTTGTTCCGAAGCAAGCGGCGAGGGGTGCGGTTCGATACCGAGGCGCCGCCACCGAAGCCCGAGCCAGTGCGCCGTCCCGCGCGCGTGGCGCAGATGCTCGCGCTTGCGCACAAGATCCAGGAGGCGATCGATCGCGGGGCGGTTCCCGATCGGGCGACGGTCGCGCGGCGGCTCGGGTTTACGCGCGCCAGGGTCACCCAGCTGCTCGACCTCGTGCTGCTCGCGCCGGACATCCAGGAGGCGCTGCTGCAGCTCGAGGCCGTCGACGGGGAGGAGCCGATGAGCGAGCGGGCGCTGCGCCCGCTGGTGCGTACGGCAAACTGGACAGAGCAACGTCTCGGGGCTCCAAGCAACGAGACCTCAGAAGGTAGACCACACTGGTCATCCGTTCCGTGCACAGAAAGCCGTTCAAAACCTGTCTAACCGAAGTCACCACGACCAGACCCGAACAAACCCAATTGAAACCCGCTGCCCGACATGATATCGGGTGGGAACTACGACCAATCGCAAGGACCGGCATGGACGACAGGTGGCTGTCAGTGGACGAGATCGCGGAGTACCTCGGCGTGAGCAAGGACACGGTCTACACCTGGGTCACCTCGAAGGGGATGCCCGGGCACAAAGTTGGCCGATTCTGGAAGTTCAAGCGCGAGGATGTCGACGCCTGGGTGCGCGACGGAGGCGCAGCTTCGTCTTCCGACGAGCTCGGTGAAAAGGAGCGTAAGGATGGCTAAGGATGGCTAGGCCGAAGAAGGTAATGAACTCAGAGGATGCAACGACGGCCGACGAGACGGCCGCGGTGACCGACGAGAGCGGTGCGGTGGCCGGCGCGGTCGAGGACGGGAAGATCCTCGACTACATCACGGGCAAGCCCGTCGCCGAGAACGACAAGGAGCGGGTACGCCAGCGCATCGCGCGCGCTCTGTTCCACGAGTACGGAATCTCCGTCGACGACATGGAGCCCGACTTCAAGGTGAAAGTCGACGGCTCGAACAAGAAGATCGATATCGCGATCTTCGAGCCCGGCAGCGAGCACACGCCGGAGAACGTGCGCCGCCTTGTTGTCTGCCAGAAGGAACTGAAACTCGGCGACAAGGGCGCGTACAAGATGCGCGACCACGAGCAGGCCGCCAAGGAGTTCGACGTCCTTCACGGCGGGATGACCGTGTGTGCGAACTGCAAGTACGGACTGTGGACGAACGGTCTCGAAATGTTCTTCTTTCAGACCGTTCGTTCCCGCTTCGATGTGAAGTTCAAGCCCATCGGCGATTGGCCGATGGGCGACGAGTCCGTCGGTACGCGTGACGTAGCCTCCCACGCGAAGCTGCGCCGAGCCGATCCCGAGATGCTCCGGACCGCGTTCCGCCGGTGCCACAACTTCATCCACGGCAACGAGGGCATGCCGAAAGACGCAGCCTTCTGGCAGTTCCTCTACCTCATCTCCGCTAAGATGTACGACGAGCGGCAACCGAACGACGCGCGCCGCTTCTGGGCAGGGCGTTTCGAGAAGACCGTCAACGGGCAGCGTCAGCTCGTCGACGAGCAATTCGACCCGGAAGGGCAGAAGGCGATCCGCAAGCGGATTGAGCCTCTCTTCAAAGAGGTGAAGAAGAAATACGAGAGCGTGTTTGGCGGAAACGAAGAGATTTCGCTCTCTGACCGAGCGCTCGCTTTCATGGTGTCAGAATTGGCGAAATACGACCTCGGTCGCACCGACGTTGATGCGAAGGGCGCCGCGTACCAGGAAATCGTCGGGACAAACCTTCGCGGCGACCGTGGTCAGTACTTCACGCCGCGGGGCGCCATCAAGCTCGTCGTGTCGATGCTTGACCCGAAGCCAAACGAGCGCGTGCTCGATCCTGCGTGTGGCACGGGTGGCTTCCTCACCGCGACCCTCGCGCACTTTGCGCATAAGTTCCACGAGGAGAATGGCACCGAGGCAGGCTCCGAATCCACGCAGGAGTTCAACTCGATCCAGGACCGGCTTGGCGAGTTCGTGAAGAAGAACCTGTTCGGTGCCGACTTCGATCCGTTTCTAGTGCGCGCTGCGCAGATGAACGCTGTGATGGCGAGCAACGCTGAGGCACACCTCTTCAATTTGAATTCGCTCGAGTTCCCCTCTGGCCATCTGGCCGGAGTATCTGACGCGAAAAAGTTCGCGCCGCTCGGGTCGATGGATGTGGTGATGACCAATCCGCCATTCGGATCGGACATTCCCGTCACGGACCCCAACATCCTCCGACACTTCGAACTCGCTCACGTATGGGAACGAGCGGAGGACGGCAGCTTCAGAAACACAGGGAAGATCCAAGGGAACGTTGCTCCCGAAGTGCTCTTCGTCGAGCGATGCATCGATTGGCTCAAGCCGGGTGGCCGCCTTGGCATCGTACTTCCGGACGGCATTCTCGGGAATCCGGGCGACGAGTACATTCGCGCATGGCTCCTCCGTCGATGTTGGGTTCTTGCGAGCATCGATCTCCCCGTCGAAGTCTTCGTCTCTGAAGCGAACGTCAACATCCTCACGAGCTTGCTCTTCCTGAAGAAGAAGACGGACCGCGAGATTCAGTCCGACGACCTTGGGCGGTCGAGGGACTACAAGGTCTTCATGGCGGTCGCAGAACGTGTTGGTGTCGACCGCCGCGGAAACGTCTTGTATCGGCGCTCGCCCGATGGCGACGATCTCGTCGAGGACCTTATCGAGAAAGAGAAGATCCGGATTGGCGGGCAGCTAGTGACTCGTACTCTGCGGCGCAAGCGCAAGGTTGTTGATGACGACCTGCCGCGGATAGCTGATGCCTATGGTCGCTTCCGCAAAGAATTCAAGGAGCCGGGAGCATGAGGACGGGGGCTATTGCAGCGGGGGACATCATCGGCGAGGGATATCGCCTCACTGGCGGATTCCATCTCGCAGAGGATCAGCAGGCGATGAAGCTGCTGAACCAGTTTACGCCTGTCACGCCTCTCGTCGAACTTACGACCGGGCGCAGAATCTTTCGTGGCGCCATCTTCAAGCGCATTATCGTCAAGGACCACCAACGAGGGAGGCCCTACGTTTCTGCCAGAGACTTGGTTCAGGCAGAGATTGCCCACTCGGACTACCTTTCCAACAGTCACGGCGAACTTCTAGACGAGCTGGAACTTCGGGAAGGAATGATTCTGGTCACCTGCTCAGGGATGAACCTGGGCCGAGCGATCTGGACTCGCCCCGACATGCATGGGCTATGTGCCTCTCACGACCTCATCAGGATCGAACCTTCCCAGCGAGAGTCGGCTCCCGGTTATGTATATGCTTTTCTCGCCAGTCGATTTGGTCACGTCGCTATTCGACGACAGATTTACGGAGGAAACATCAAACACGTTGAGCCGGAGCAGCTGGAACAACTGCCCGTTCCCCGCTTCGGTAGAGAATTCGAGCGCAAGGTGCATGCGCTGGTTCTCGAGGCGGCCGCGTTGCGCGCGCAGGCCTCCGCTTCGCTCGCGAAGGCGCGGCAGAGTATCGTTATTGCGCTGAAGGCACCCACGGTAGATCCGGCCACATTCTCGGCGCATGCCGTATCGTTCGCTGCTATTCGAGATACACATCGACTGGACGCTTTCTTTCACAACCCCAGTGCGGCCGCGCTGGACGCATGGTCGAACGGTCACCCCAATGGGACTTGGAGGCTCCGCGAAGTCGCAAACGTGTTCGATGTCCCCCCTTTCAAGCACATCTACGTTGACCCTGACCACGGCCTGCCGTTCTTTACTAGCGGCGACCTGTTCGACCTCGAGCGAACAACAGACAAGTACCTCTCTCGGACGCAGACTCGCGATCTTCGCAAGTATGTTCTCGAGAGAGGGTGGGTCCTTCTTGCGAGGTCCGGGCAACTTGGCGGAATCATCGGCACGCCGCAGTTCGCCGACTCTTCACTGGACCAGTCGACCACGTCCGATCACGTAATCCGAATCGTCCCGCGCGGAAACGGCGTTCCGCCTGGATATCTGTTCGCGTACCTTTCGTGTCGCGAAATTGGGTATCCACTACTGACCCGGACCATGACCGGAGCATCGGTGCCGGCGCTTTGGCCCGTGTATCTCGACGATGTTGCAGTCGTCAAAGCGGACGCCTCCTTCATGCGAAAAGTCGACCGCATGGTGCAGGAGGCCTTCGAGATGCGGGTCAGTGCGAGTGAAAACGATCGCAAGGCGAGACATCTTGTCGAGTCGGCGGTCGAGAGGGGGGGCGGTGGCTAAGATCCTCTCCGTAGGCGAGCCGGTGAACGAGGCCGAGCGGCAGGCGATCGCATACCTGCGGGATTGCCTGCCTTCGAGCTACCTCGTCCTGCACAACTTCGAAGTCGTTCGCGACGGCCAGCCCTTCGAGGTGGACATAGCCATCATCGCGCCGCATGCGGTTTACCTCGTCGACGTGAAGGGCACGCGAGGGCTCATCGATGTATACGGGCCCAAATGGTACCCAGAGGGACGGCAGCCCTTCAGCTCGCCGCTCGCGAAGCTGCGCGGCCACGCGCGCGCCATCAAGGGTATCATTACGAGCAGCCAACCTGGGCGCCGCGACGTCGAGGACATCTACGTCGACGCGGCGGTCGTGCTCACGGCTCCCGACGCGACACTCGTGGACCAGGGAGGACGCGACGCGCCGAACGTCACTACCCTCAAGAAGGCGGCGGCGTTCTTCCAGAACAGCACGCGTATCCCCGCGGGCAAGTCAAAGAACATCAGCGCCCACCACAACATCGTGCTGAAAGCAATCCAGGGGGTGGCGAAGGCGCGCTCTGGCCCGCTGCGCTTCGGAAATTGGCAGATCACCGAGAAACTGGGAGGCACTGACAGTTACGTCGAGTACCGCGCCTTCAACGCCTACGCCGGCCAGAAGGCGAGCGCGCTCATTCGCGCGTACCAGGCCGACCCATACAAGCCGCCGGAGGATCGCGAGAAGCAGCGTCTCCTCATCTCGAACGCATACCGTGCGCTCAGCTCGATGCCCGGTCACCCAGGCATCGTGGGTGTGCGGGACTTCTTCCCGAGCGAGGCCGAGGACAAGTACTTCCTCGTCACCGAGGACGTGCCCGGGCAGGCGCTGCGCGTTCACATCGAGAAGCCAACTCTGACGCTCACACTCGATCAGAAGATGAGGGTCGCGGGCGACGTCATCAATGCGCTCGTTCATCTGCAGGCTAACAAGGTCGTTCATCGCAACATCTCGCCGTCGAACATCCTGGTCGGCACCGACGGGCGCGTTCGACTCACGGGCTTTGACTTTGCCCGACCGGGCACCGAACACAGCCGCACCATCGCGCAGGAAATCGTCGACGACCTCGAGCCTCGGTACATGGCGCCCGAGATCCACGGCGAACCCGGAGCAGCGACTCCCGCCTCCGACCTCTTCAGCGTCGGCCTCGTGCTCTACGAGCTGTTCACCGGTGAGCGCCCGTTCAATACGCCGACAGAGCTCTTCGAGCAGAATGCGGTGTTCGCGGTGAAGCCCAGTGCGGTGCGCCCCGAGCTTCCCAAGGGCTTCGACGAGTGGCTCCAGAAGCTCTGCGCGTTCGAGCCCGACCAGCGCCCGACTCCTGCGTGGGCGCTGGCCCAGCTGAGGAGCATCCTGGACCGGAGCGCCGCGCCCGAATCGGCGGAAGACGCGTCCCCTCCAACGCCCCCACCGGAGCCCGCCTCACCTCATCTCGACTATTCGAACCTGCTGGCGCAAACGCAGCTCACGCCGAAGTACGTCGTCGAGAAGCGCCTCGGGAAGCCAGGCTCCTTCGGCGTCGCATACAAGGTCATCGACACGCTCGGTGATGTCTCGCGCGCGATGAAGCTCGTGCTGCGCGATCGCGTCTCGACGGTCGACCGACTCAAGAAGGAGTACAAGACGCTCCTTCAGATCCCCGACCACCCGAACGTCGTGAAGGTGATCGACGCCGATCTTATTCCAGGGGGCCCGCCCTTCATCGTCTTCGAGTTCATCGACGGCCTCGACGTCGGCGAAATGATCGAGAGCAATCTGTTCGCGCCGGAGGATGCGCTGGAGCTGGGGCGACACGTCGCGTCCGGGCTCGCCCACCTGCATGAAGTTGGCGTCTTCCACTGCGACATCAAGCCTCGCAACCTGTTGTGGACCGGCCGTGGAACGAAGATCATCGACTTCAACGTCTCCGTGGCTGCCAAGGACGAGGAGCGTCGTGGTGGTGGCTCGCGGCGCTTCCTTCCGCCCGACCTCGACATCGAGGCAGTTCCGTCGCCGAGTGATCTTGCTAACCGCGACCTCTATGCGCTTGGCCTTACGCTCTACGAAGCGGTGACCGGACAATACCCGTGGAACACGCAGGTGCCGCCACCCGGCACGCCCGCGGGCGACCCGCGCGAGTTCTCGAACCTCAACGATCTCGCCCCGGAGCTCGTGGACGTGATGCTGAAAGCCATCGCGCCCAACCGAGCCGATCGCTTCACAACCGCGAGGGAGCTGCACAGTGCGCTGGTCAACGTGCCCTCCGCGCGGCGTGCCCCGCAGCCCATCACGCCGGTGCCGCCGTCCTGGGGACCGCCAGGCAGTGACACCAACGGTGGCTCGGGCGGGCCAATCCCGCCGAATACGAACCCGTACGTCGGGCACCTGCTCACGGTGTACAGCCAAAGCAAGCGGAGCAATGCGGGCACGCGTGGGCTCGACGCAATAAGCGAGCAGACATACGTCGAGACGGCGCTCGACCGCGACCTCTTGCCGTCGGTGCTCTCGGGCGAGTTCTCGCTGGTAATCATCTCGGGCAACGCAGGCGACGGGAAGACGGCTTTCCTGCAGATGCTCGAACGGGCCGCCCAGGACGAGCAGGCCGTCGTCGACCACTCGCTACAAAACGGCGCCCGCTTCGACCTGCGTGGGCGCTCGTTCTTGTCGAATTACGATGGCAGCCAGGACGAGGGTGACCAGAAGAACGATGACGTCCTTCGCGCCTTCCTCTCTCCCTTCAAGGGCAGCGATTCGACCGGCTGGGCCACGTCGAATGAGACTCGTCTCATCGCCATCAACGAGGGCCGCCTCGTTGACTTCCTCGAGGCAAATCGCGCCGACTTCCCCGCACTCGCCACGCTAGTGAAGGAGGGGCTCGGCACGGGCGAGCCTGCCGAAGGAGTCGCGATCGTGAACCTCAACCTGCGCAGCGTCGTCACCGACCCGCAGGGTTTCGACGGATCCATTCTCGAGCGACTTGTGAACCGCATGACGCACGAGAAGTTCTGGGATCCGTGCAAGGGCTGCGACCTCAAGGACCGCTGCTACGCGTTCCACAACGCGCAGACAATCCAGGACGAGACGGCGGGCAAGCACGTCGTCGAACGGCTCAAGAGTCTCTTCGCGGTCACTCACTTGCGCGGGCGACTGCATATCACGCTGCGCGATCTGCGCTCCGCTCTCGCGTACACGCTTGTCGGAACGCGTGACTGCGACGAGATCCACGAGTTGTATCGCACCGGCCAGCGCAACGAGATTGTGCAGGGGTTCTACTTCAACAGTTGGAAGGGCGGCGATGCGCCGAACGCGGATCGCTTACTTGCACTGCTCTCCGAGATCGACGTCGCCAAGGTCGACGATCCGCGTCTCGACCGTGCGCTCGACTTCGTCTCGCCCACCGAGCACCGCACGCTGTTCCGCTTCGAGCGGCGCGGCAACTACGACCGCGAGATCCTCCGCAGCCTCTATGACGAGCTCCCACGCGACGTCTCCGGGCGCGTGAGCGCGCAACGCGCGGATGCCCATCGGCGCTTCATCGCGATGGCCCGGCGGCGAGCGTTCTTCGAGCGGCGCGACACGGGCTGGCGCTCGATGCTGCCCTACAAGACGGCCGACGAGCTACTCTCGCTCGTGCGCGGCGACAGCAAGCCGGAGGGCCTGCTGGAGAAGCTGCTGGTCGCCATCAATCGCGGCGAGGGACTCACTCGCCCCGAGCGGATCGGCAACAACCTCGCGCTCGAAGTGCGGCGCGTCGAAGGCGGCAGCATCCGCTCCTACCGCCTCTACCCGCACGAGCGGTTCTCGCTATCGCTGGCTGACCAGGCAACGCGCTCTCGTTTCGTCGAGCACATGCCCACGGGATTCGTGCTTCGGTACGAGGACAAGGCTGGGCTCGTTGCCGAGCTGCTGGTCTCGCTAGACGTTTACGAGATGCTCCAGCGCCTGACCGAGGGCTACCGGCCCAGCGTCGAGGAGGAGCAGGGCTTCTACCTGAGCCTCGCCGTCTTCAAGAATCTGCTTGGCTCCGCACCCTATCAGGAAGTGCTGCTCAGCACGTCGGGCCATGACTTCTACCGCATCGCACGGCACGCCGATGGTCGACTCGAGATGACGCTCGCTCGTGGGGGAGGGGTCTGATGTCCTTGTCCAAGCGCGATCGAGAATTCAGGCTGCCGAAGATCAGCTATCTCGACTTCAAGCAGCTCGAGATGGACCGCGTGCTCACCGCCTTCTTCGCGCGCCTGGCGCACGACGGCTACCCTAGCCGCCTGCGGCGCAAGGTGGAGCTGTCCGTAGAGAGCTTCGTCGAGGAGTTCATGGAACATCCGGAGTGGTTCACCGGGTTCCAGGCGCATCCCGATGTTCTTGCGCGGTGGGTGGAGACGCACCTACTGGACGTGGTCAACCGCGGGAACGAGGCGAAGCAAGCGGTGGCGGCCCCGAGGCCGCTGCACGGCTTCACGTACCGGTTCCGAAACCCGAATCATTCGCGCGACTACGGCGCCGCACAGCACCTATATGAGACGCTATACGGTGCGCGCAATGGCGCCGGCCAGAAGGCAATCGAGCACCTCAAACACTTCTTCTTTCAGGGGCACGACAAGGTCACCGGGAAGGCCGACGCATCGACGGTGCTCGACGTCGAGACGCAGGCGCTCTTGCGGCTGCTCGATCAGGTCGAGGACGCACCGGACACGAAATCGGGCCGCGAGACGTTCGCCCCGCTGTGCGTGGGCGCCGCTGACCTGGTCGCCGAGGACATCCAACGGCTGCTGTTCTACCAGCGCTTCATCCCGCGTTCGGTGATGGTGGACTACCTGAAAGTCCTCATCGCCTTCCACCTCGGGCTCTATCACCTACGCCTCCTTAAGCTGCTACCAGCGCTCGTACGTCGCAAGGGCGCCGACGCCACGTGCGCGACGGGTGCCTGCCCGATGAACGCGAAGAGCGCCGACAACCCGTTCGGCGACTGCCCGTACCGCGTAGGCTTGCTCGTCGACGTCGGCGGCCAGTCGGGCACGCCGATGGCGACGTTGGCCCAGCGCAGTGCGGACACCCACTACCGCCGGATCCCAACCTTCCTACGCGCATACTTCGCGACGAAAAAGCTCGACGAGTTCGCGACCGACCTCGTTCGGCGCGGGAAGCTCTCGAAGCCTCCGAGCGGCGAGTTCTCGGTGGGCGATGTGCTGCAGCTCCTCGACGCCCCCCTGAAGACTGAGCGTGAGAAGTTCTTCGGCCAGCGCGTGTCCAGCCTCGTGGAAGACACGTCGGGGGCGAAAGATGTCGAGCTCGACCCCGAGGTGAAGGCGGTGACGGAGATGGGACTCTCCGAATTCGAGGCTTATGTCGAGATGATCGTCGCGCTGCGCGGGCCCTTCCACCGCAAGTACATCACGCAGTGCCTCGACTCCCTGCTATTGAAGAACCGCGCCGGCGCGTTCATCGCGCAGGGCCGCACCAAAGACGCTCCGCGCCGCTTCGTCCTCGACAGCCGACTGCTCGAGGTGCTGCTGCAGGTGGCCGTGCTCAAGCCGGGCGGTTCCGCCGGGTTCCACACCGGCGAGCTGCGCGTCGACGAGCTGCTCGTATTCCTGCGGGAACGCTACGGCATCTTCATCGACCAATTGCCGCGAGGAGATGGCTTCGCGACCACGAGCATCGAGGACCGTCGCGCTCTCCGTGACAACGTCCGCGCGTTCACTGGGCGGCTTCGCGAGGTCGGCTTCTACCGTGATCTCTCCGACGCCTATGTCACGCAAACCATCACCCCGAGGTATCGCATCGCTGCCGACGACACGGCTGCGGGAGGCCATCCGTGAGCGGAGGATTCCAGGAACTGTCTTCGACAGAGCTCACGAACGAGTTGGAGAACGTCGCCGTGCCGTTGCTCGTCGAGCACCTCCGCTCGCGCGTCGCCGGCCACTGCATGCGTGTGAGCGATCTCGATGTCGACCTCATGATTCGTCTCTGCGCTCGCCTCCGCGCCGAGCTGCCGAATACCACCGTCGTCGCGCTCACCGACGGCAAGCTCGCCATCCCTGCCGAGCTCGCGGTGTCGAGCACCAAGCTCGTCGAGCTTCGCAACCCGCACGCCGACGGCACCCAGCGCCGGCCGCTCTTGGTGTTCGTTCCGAGTGAAGTGCGCGCTTCCGCCGAGGACTCCTTCGGTGTCGCCACGTTCGAAGAGGTCTCGGTCATCGGGCTCTACGAGGCGCTCATCCAGCGGCTCGTCAGCGAGATTCCTCCGGCACTGCGCGGGTCCGTCCAGGAGTCTTTGCGTCGGCTCCATGACTCCGAGAACCCTTGGACCTTCGCGGACGCACTCTCCACTGTGCGCTTCCTCCTCACGGCCAAAGTGAATGGCAATGACGCGGAGGCCATCGGAGCGTCACTGTACGAAATCGGACTAGTGCCCGACTTCGAGTGGCTCGCGCAACCGGAGAAGGCACCGCCGCGCCTCGTGCGCAACCGGGAATGCGTCGAGACGCTTACGTGGTCGGCACGCTCGGAGCGGGGCCGCGTCGGGGAGCTGGGGCTGTCGAAGCGCGCGTTTCGGAATCAGCTCGGCAACTTCCTCGCCGAGGCAGGCACCGACGACCCGCGCCAGTGGGCGCGCCGCATCGTCATCGACCGCTCGCTCTGGCCGCTCGCCTTCAACAAGTGGGAGTTCGAGGACGGCGGCGTCCAGCCGGACTCGGTGTTCATCGGCGAGGTTGAGACGGATCTTCCAACGGTCGACGACGATGAGACCAAGGATCCGCTCGCCCAGCTCATCGGCCAACACATCCTGCCGGTCGCGAGCCTCAAGAAGTTCAATGTCACGTTCCGCGCCGAGCCGCACCCAACCAAGGTGCAGGGCCTCGCCAAGTTCGTCGCTCAGGTCATCTCGAAGGAACACGGGCCCATCGGCCTCGTGCGCAGCAAGGCGGTATGGAAGACCGCGACAGACAAGTCGACCATCTCGTTCTCGGCGCTGAACAAGATCGATTGGGAGGAGGGCTGGCACTTCGTCCGCGTGCTCGCGCAGACGGAGAGCGGCGACCTGATCCCGCTCGTCGACTCCAAAGGTGACGCCGTGGCGTGGAGCGCGGCCACCGACTCGGCATTGCCTCGGCCGAACGAGAGCGACTTGTTCTACGCATTGCCTGAGACCGAGGTCGAGATCGAGCCCGCACAGCGCGCGGTGCCGCGCGAGCCCAGCGCGCTGCACGCCCTCTTCCGGGCGCAGTTCACAGCGATCCTCGACGACCGCGACCCGGCGAAGGTCGTCTTCGGGTACGCCGCGTGGGCAGACAAGCCCAAGGGACACGTCTCGGGCGCGGACATGCTCGAAGTGAGACTTGGGCGCGAAGGCTCGGTGCATGTCCCGGTGTCTCGCGCGCTCAAGGGCATAGAGCAGAAGATCCTTGCCGCGCCGGAAGGCCCAATCAGTTGGCGAATCCCACTGAACCACGGGGTGCCCGGCACGAGCACGGGCGAGGTCAATGGCTGGCCGCACGGGCCCGCTGGCGACCGATTCCTCGAGGCGCGCACGCGCTACTTCGAGGCGGTGCGCGGCGGTACATCCGAGCTCGTCACCCAGGGCATCGACGCCGGCGCCCACGCCGAGCTCGCGGGCGACTACGCCGGGACCTACCTCGAGCTACTCGCCGACCTGACCCGGCGAGCGGAGGCAACCGCGAAGAGCGACTCGCAGCGAGCGTTCGCCGAATTGCGCAAGGTGCTCGCGCTCGACTCGGTGCTCCTCGCCATTGTCGATCACCGTGGCCGCCGTCGCGATGCCGTGCTGGTCGCACCGACGCATCCGCTCAGGGCGCTCTGGTTCGCCGCGTGGGCGAAGCTCGGCGCGCGCTGGGTGGCCACGGCGAAGACTGCGTCACGCGAGTACGTTGTCCCGACGCGTGAAGCTCTCCTGCGGCTTCTGTCGCCAACCAGCTTCCCGCCGGTTTTACCGACAGAGGCAGGACACGTCCTCACCGCTGTCGACAGCATCAACCCGTTCTGGACGCTCTTCGCTCCATCGAACGAGGAGGACCCGCGCGGGCTGGTTGGCGAGGTGTGCAGTGCGCTCGGCCTGCCCGAACCCGCCATCGGAGGCGCGCTCATCGATGGGGCGTACCTCGCCTCGCGCGTGCGGCGCTATCTGGTGCAGCACCCATATGTGCGCACGCTGACGGTCAACGCGTTCAACCCGGGCCGGGCGGGCGTCATCGGCGACATGCTCCTCGAGCTTCAGAAGGAGTCCGCTTTCGCCGACCTCCGGTACGACATCCGGCTATTCGTTCCCGACCCGGACTCGCCGGGCGTCGGCGAGGAAATAGCGGCGCTCCTCACGACCGACGGTGGCACCGCCGCGCGTGAAGCAGACGCGTTTTCCATCCCGGCCGAAACGCACCTTCATCCGAAGCTGCGTTTCGCGGTGCGCGCGACCAAGGACTTCCGCACCAGCCCCGAGACGCACGCAGCGCACCTCTCGCTCCTTTTCGACGTGTTCCCGGCCGAGGAAGTGGCCGCTCGGAAGGCTGATCCGCGCCATGCGACTGCCTTTGTCCATGGGCTCGTGCAGGAGTTCTCGACTGAGTACCATGAGGATGAGCTGACAGTCGCGTGGCGACGCCTGCCTCGCCACGGTGTGGCGCAGCCCATTGAGAACGCTGAAGAGCTGTCCGATCTGCTCGGCAGCCTCGCTGCGGCCATTTCGAACGCTACAGCGACCGTAGCCACCGGCCAGAGCGGCGTCGACCTGCGCCCCGTGGTGACCCTCGCGCTCGGCCCCGACGACCGCGCGCTCTTGCACCAGGTCCACGAGGTGAGTGACTGGGTGTTCACGCTCGATCGGAACCTCGGCATCGAGTTCTTCGACCACGGCGGGCACTCGACGCGGCCCGACTACCTCATCGACCACTCGCCCGACATGGCGAGCACGCTGGGGCACCGGCTCGTGATCACCTCGCGCTCGGTTACCGAGCTTGAGGCGCTGCTCAGGCCTGTAATGGTTGAGCACGGGCTCGAGGCAGAAGGCCGCCACGCTGTTTTGCTGCTCGACCAGCTTCGCTCACTCTCCGGGCGGCTCGCGCTGAAGCTGATCTCGTCACCGACCCAGCGAGCGGAAGCACTCGGTCTCGCGCTCTCGCGCCTCTACCTGGAGCACCAGGGCGTCTTCGAGAACCAGATAGTCGTGCCGCTCGACGCGCACCTCGATCTGTACCGCGTGCTGAAGCAGCAGGCCGACGAGCTTGGCGACGAGGTCAGCTTCAAGCGCACTGACCTCGCGCTCTTCGACCTCGACATCAGCAAGCGCATCATCACGTGCCGCTTCGTCGAAGTTAAGTGCTACTCGGGCGTCGGCGACCTCTCGCAGTACAACGCCCTCAAATCGAGCATCGCCGAGCAGATCGCGCAGAGCGAGCAGGTGCTCGCGCACCACTTCGACCCGCGACGCACGCCCCAGGACCGCCCCGACCGCGCGTTCAAGACGCGCGAACTCGCGTTGCTCCTCGAGTTCTACCTGGAGCGCGCCGAGCGCTACGGCGCCATCAGCCACGCGGCAGCGGACGAGGCGCGCTACTTCATCCACACGCTCGACGATGGCTACCAGCTCGCGTTCACGCGCAGCGCCCTCATCTTCGACTTCGCCAAGCCAGGTACCGAGCCGCCCGAGAGCGAGAGCGGCATCGAGTACCACCGCATCGGCGTCGACCTGATTCGCCAGCTCGTCGAAGCTGCCGCGCCGAGCACCGGCTCGTCGGCGAGCATCAGTGCGAGCTCGTCAGAGGGCGGCGAGCCCGGCGGTGGCGGACCGCGCCCCCGCGGTGTCACCGAGGTTCGCCGTCGTCGCGAACGCGCACCCTCTGTGCCGACGCTCGACTCGGCCGCCTTCCTCGGTTCGCCGCGCGACCGCTCGGTGTCATGGGAGGAACTGCGTGGTCGCCAGCCCAGCGTCCCGCCGCCCTCGCACACGCCCACCGCTTCGCAGGAAGCGGTGCCCGCGCCCGCCGTGGCGCCCATGGCGCGCCCCACCGCACCGGAGGCAGTCCCCGTCGCGCCGCTGCCGAAGAACGCGCCAGGGGCCAACGTGGCTCCCGCAGCGGCACCTCCCGATCCCCGGGCATCGCAAGCTCCAGCGCCCGCGCTGGGACCAGAGCCCGAGAATTCTCCCGCCGTCCCCTACGACGTCATGCTCGGCGTCACCGGCACCTCGCCGCAGTACGGGTTATTAGGCGACGTCTCAGGCCGGCGCGTCGCGATCGATCTGAACCAGACGCACACCATCAGCCTCTTCGGCGTCCAGGGCGGCGGCAAGAGCTACACGCTCGGCACCATCGCCGAGATGGCTTCGCTTCCTATCCCGAACATCAACGTCCTTCCGCAGCCCCTCGCGACGGTGATCTTCCACTACAGCCCGACGATGGACTACCGCCCGGAGTTCACGTCGATGGTAGCGCCCAATAGTGAGGTTGCGCAGGTGAAGGCCCTCAAGGAGACTTTCGGCGCCGAGCCGCGCGCGCTCGCTGACGTCCTGCTCCTGGCGCCCGCCGACAAGCTCGCGGAGCGTAAGCTGGAGTATCCGGGCATTGAGGTGCGCCCGCTGAAGTTTGGCGCCGCCGAGCTGCAGACGAGCCACTGGCGCTTCCTCATGGGGGCTGTCGGCAACCAGGCCACCTATATCCGTCAGCTCAACCGCGTGATGAAGTCGCTTCGCGACGACCTCACGCTCGAGGGGCTGAACCAGGGAATCGAAGCCTCGTCGCTGCCCGACCATCTGAAGGGCATGGCAAAGATGCGCCTCGAACTCGCGAGCGAGTACATCGACGATTCGGTTCGCCTCAAGGACGAGATCCGCCCGGGCCGGCTCATCATCGTCGACCTTCGCGACGAGTTCATCGAGAAGGACGAAGCTCTCGGCCTGTTCGTCGTGCTCCTCCAGCTCTTCGCCGACGCGAAGCACCGGGACGACGAGGGCGTGCAGCACTCGTTCAACAAGCTCGTAGTGTTTGACGAGGCGCACAAGTACATCGAGAATCCCGATCTCGTTGCTGGCCTCATCGAGGTCGTGCGTGAAATGCGCCATAAGGGAACGAGCATCATGGTGGCGAGCCAGGACCCGCCCTCGGTGCCCGTCTCGCTCATCGAGCTATCGAGCCAGGTCATCCTCCACAAGTTCAACTCGCCCGCTTGGCTCAAGCACATCCAGAAGGCGAATGCCGCGCTCGGCTCGCTTACTCCGGAGAAGATGGCGAACCTCCGTCCGGGCGAAGCCTTCGTCTGGTCAAGCAAGGCCACCGACGAGGCGTTCACCAAAGGAGCGGTGAAGATCCGCTGCCGCCCGCGAGTGACCCACCACGGCGGCGCCACCAAGACCGCCGTAAGAGGACTGCCAGGATGACTGCCACTCAGCGCGCGCGTAGCCCGAGCCATGGGAGAACCGCATTTGGCCTCTGGCACCCCGATTGCGTCTCGTGGCGTCAGGGCCCAGTGCGAGTGTTCCGACAACCGATGTGGTGCCCGCAAGGTGGGCAGGGGAGATAAGCGCGATGTGGTCTGACAACGATACGCGGCTTGACTACCTGAACTTCCGGTGCGTCGCGGAAACCGCGGCGGAGCTCATCATTCAGGCAAACGGCTCTCCCCTGTCGATGGGGGTCTCAGGAGGCTGGGGCGTCGGGAAGTCCTCGATGCTGAACCTGATCTCCGATGCGTTGACGGCGCGAGTTGAGAGCAAGAACTACCTGTTCATCAACTTCAACGCATGGCTCTATCAAGGGTACGACGACGCGCGCGCCGCGCTGCTTGAGGATATCGCGACCAAGCTTGCGAAGCACGCGGAGAACAACGCTTCCGCTCTGGCCAAGGTCAGCGACCTGATGCGTAGAGTTGACTGGCTCCGAGCCGTAGGACTCACGCTCGGGTCCGTTCTCGCCGTGACTTATGGACTACCGCCCGTCGGACTCCTAGGCGCTAGTTGGGCTGCACTCCAGGGGATTACGGACGGCGATGTGACGGAAACAGACGCGCTTGCGCTCGAGAAGTCCGGAAAGGAGATGGCGGCGGCGGGAGCGGGAATCATCAAACCCAAGAAGGAGCCGTCGCCCCCCAAACAGATCGCCGCTATTCGCAAGCAGTTCGCGGAGGCTCTTCAAGAGACCAACACCACGCTTGTTGTCTTTATTGACGACCTCGACAGATGCCTTCCAAGCACAGCCATTTCCACGCTGGAAGCGATGCGACTATTCCTTTTCCTGCCTCGCACCGCGTTCGTAATCGCTGCCGACGACAAGATGATTCGCCAAGCGGTGCGGACGCACTTCAAAGACGTAGAACTGGACGATGACCTCGTCACGAGCTACTTCGACAAGCTGATCCAGGTACCGCTCCGCGTTCCCCCGTTGGGTACTCAGGAGGTCCGCGCGTACCTCATGCTGCTCTACATCGACAAAGCCAAACTCGATGACAAGCGGAAGGAGGAACTCCGGACCAAGGTCTGTGAGAGGTTGTCCCAGTCCTGGACCGGCAAGCGAGTCGACCTCAGTTTCGTGACCGGGCTGCTGCCAGACGCTCCCTCGGAATTGAAGACGAATCTTGAGCTTGCAGATAGACTAGCTCCGCTGATGACGACAGCACCGCAGATCGCGGGGAATCCCAGGCTGATCAAGCGTTTCCTCAACACCCTATCAATCAGGCTCGCTGTCGCAAAGTCTCAGAACGTATCCGTCGATGAGTCCGTTCTAGCGAAGGTGCTCTTGTTTGAGCGCTGCGCCTCAGAGAGCGCGTACCAGCGCCTTGTCACCGCAGTCAACGACGGGAACGATGGAAGGCCCGAGTTCCTCGTCGCCTGGGAGAAGAGGGCAAGAGCCGGTGAGAACGTCGCCGACTTGGATCGAGACTGGAGCACTCCATTTATCAGGAACTGGCTGGAGCTCGAGCCCGCACTCGGTGAGGCTGATCTGAGAGCAGTCGTCTATGTTAGCAGGGAAACTCTACCGATTGTGACTGCTGCCGACCGAATGTCCTCGGCTGCCATGGACACCCTCGAGGGATTGCTGAAGTTGACGGCAGAGACGAGCGCATTCCGAGAGCGCTTGGCTGCTCTGCCAGGCAGCGACCTCAACCTCCTGGCATCGAGACTGATGGTCCGGGCGAGAGGGGAGCAGACGTGGGGCAGGCCGCCAGTACTCTGGGCGTGGCTGGCGCTCATCGAAGCTGCGCCGGTAATGGCTGGCGAGTTCGCGAAGTTCCTCAAGGACATGAACCCGAGTCACCTGGACGCGACAATTGTTCCGATCTTGCGCGACAGAGATTGGGCGCGGGAGGTCCTCGACGCATGGAAGACGAAGACCGCCACACCCGCACGGGTCAAGAAAGCGATCGAGACCGTCTCGAAGAAGGCTGACTGATGGGCACTTCTGGTTCGAGTTCCGGGCCGGGCGGTGGCGTCCCCTTGGTTCCCCCTTGGGTACCAGACGTCGGTACCCCCGCGGGAATTGCAAAGCAGGATGGCTCGGTGCCGCTGCAGGGCGGCGCAGCCACGGCACCGACCGCGAGGTTCGGTGGTGCTCGTAGAAGTCTAGGCGAATTCGCGAAAGCAGGTGAAGGCTCATCGTTGCGCAGCGGACTCGCGTCCTACGTCGGGCGAGGGTTGGGGGGCTCCGCTAACGCCACCAAACGGATGGGCGGCGCGGCCTCAAGGGCGGGAGCCCTCTTCGACGTGCTTCACTCGCTTGGCGGGAGCAGGGCTGATTCGGCGGCGCTGGGCCTGGACCTGGGAACGCTGGCGGGACGCCCAGCGAACGAAATCATCGATAACCTGTCACGGCTTGTTAGTCCTGTGGACGGGACCCAGGACTCGGAATCTAGCCAGAGGGCGGTGAATGCAGCACTTTCGGATCTGCTTGACGAGGACGACACAGCCGACATCGGCGCGCTAAGCGAGAAGCAGATTGAATGGGTGCTGGAACGCTACATTGTATACGAGATCAACAATCGCATTGAGCTAGACATTGGGAAGGCAGTTCTTGAGAAGGCTCCAACTGCTTCCGCGGCAATCGAGCGTCTGGATGAGATTCGAGGATATGTTCAGGAGACTGTCGCGGCAGCCTTTCGCGCACGCCGCAAGGCCGGAAAGATTATCGATCGCTCTGGCGCAACCAAGCTCGCCGTGGAGGTCATTCATGACACCTTCAAGGTGTTTGAGGAGTACGTCCAGTGAGAGTCGTCTGCTCCTCGAATGTTGATGTCAAGCCGATCCGCGACGGCGCGACGTTCTGTCTGTACGGCTCTCCGAGCGCAGCGGGTGTCGGTCGAGTGGGCGCGTCGATCCCCGGAGCAGTGCGTCGTGCGCGCCTTGCTCCTGATCCACAGGCGTGGGACTTCTTGTCATTTGGGCTCGGCGTTATCGCGGCTGACCAATCCGTGCGGCGCTCACATAGTCCTGACGGCTGGACGCGCGTCATTGATCTCGAGGTGTCCCTTGCCGCGCCGCAGAACTGGACCCCCCACGCCCAATCTCTTGCCGAGGCACTCCGCTTCCTGACCGGCGATATTTGGTCCGTCGGTTTTACTTCAGACGGGCTTCCGCCGCCGACGCCGATGAGGCGCACGCGAAGAAGCTCTGCCGCGCTGGACGGCGACATGGTTGCTCTACTGTCGGGCGGTGCCGACAGCCTGGTCGGCGCGATAGACATCGTCTCTCAGGGCGGCCACCCTGTATTCGTGAGTCAAGTTGCACTCGGAGATACGGATCGTCAGCGTCGTTTTGCCACGGCGGTCAATCCCGACGGGGCGCACCTGCAGCTTACGCATGCAGCCCGCCCGGTCGGCCCAGCCGAGAGGTCTCAGCGTGCGCGTTCAATTGCGTTTCTTGCATATGGGTTGCTTGCCGCCTCCTCCTTACCGGGGTTCGGCGGATCAGTCCCGATCAAGCTGATTGTCCCGGAGAATGGGCTGATCAGCATGAACGTTCCCCTCACGAATATCAGAGTTGGCAGTCTGAGCACGAGAACGACTCACCCTCATTTCATCGCGATGGTTCAGCGAGTCTGGGACGCCGTGGGCTTTTCTGTTACGATAGAAAATCCGTACCAGTTCTCAACAAAAGGTGAGTTGCTCCGAGGGTGCACCCGGCAGGATCTACTCAAGAAGCTCGTCTTCGAGTCTACCAGTTGCGGGCGATTCGGCCGGTACGGGTACGAACATTGCGGACGTTGTGTGCCTTGCATCGTCCGAAGGGCTGCGATTCACGATTGGGGCGTCCGAGATACGACGAAGTACCGGTATGCGACGCTGCGCTCGCAACGCGCATTTGACGATGTGCGGTCCTTGGGCATGGCCTACTTGTCTGTGCAGAAGGATGGAGTCGAACGGTGGTCAGCGGGAGCGTTGAGCGCCCTTGAGCTGACGGATCCAGTCCCCTACTGCCAGACCGTTGAACGGGGAATTGACGAGGTTGGGAGATTCCTCAAGGCGATGAGGGCCCTGTGATCGACTTTCATTGCCACCTCGATCTCTACCCTGATCCGCATTCGGTTCTCCGCGAGATTGTTCGACGGGGCTGCAGCGTCTTGGCGGTGACTACCACTCCGCTTGCCATTGACGGCACCAAGCGCTTGATTGGAAGTGCGCCTCACGTGAGGGTCGGACTCGGGCTTCATCCCGAGCTGGTGGCGACCCGGGCACGTGAGGTCGAGCGATTCTGCGAACTGGTGGAATCCGCCGATTTCGTTGGTGAGATAGGGCTCGACGGATCTCCGCCGCACAAGGCATCACTGGCTTTGCAGCGTGACGTCTTCCGGACAATTCTGCAGCGCACCGCCCTTCTGGGCGGCAGGGTGATGAGCGTGCATTCGCGGGGCGCGGCTCGCGAGGTGCTTGAAGATCTTGGCAGATTTGGTGGCGCGAGCACTGCGGTCTTGCATTGGTTCAGCGGGTCGCTGCGAGAACTTGAATGCGCGAATGAGAGCGGATGCTGGTTCAGCGTCGGACCATCAATGTTGAAGACGGAGAAAGGACGTAATCTCGCAGGGCACATGCCCGCGGACCGCGTCCTGACGGAGACAGACGGACCATTCACTCGCGTCGGCAACTCGCCGCTATTTCCTTGGGACGTTGCAGACGCGGAAGCGACGCTGGGGAGGCTCTGGAGCGTGGACGAGTCCGAAGCACGGGCACGCGTTCGCGAGAACCTTCGTTCGCTAATGAAGCGAGGCGCTTTGGAGCGGCGCGGGAATGGAAGGAGCAGCGCGTGACTGACCTTGTCCGTCGTGGAGGGGACTTCCTCCTCTACCAAACCGAGGACGGCCGCACCCGCGTCGAGGTCCGCTTCGAGGGCGAAACGGCCTGGCTCTCGCTGACCCAGATGGCCGAGCTCTTCCAGCGCGACAAATCAGTCATCTCTCGGCACATCAAGAACGTGTTCGAGGAGGGGGAGCTGCAGCGGGAGTCAGTTGTTGCAGAATCTGCAACAACTGCTTCCGACGGCAAAACGTACCAGGTCGAGTACTTCAACCTCGACGTGATCATTTCCGTCGGGTACCGCGTGAAATCCCACCGGGGAACGCAGTTCCGCATCTGGGCCACCCAGCGCCTGCGCGAGTACATCGTGAAGGGCTTCACCCTCGACGACGAGCGCCTGAAGCGCGCCGGCGGCGGCAACTACTTCGACGAGCTACTCGCCCGGATCCGCGATATCCGGTCGTCGGAAAAGGTCTTCTGGCGCAAGGTCTTGGAGATCTACGCCACCAGCATCGACTACGACCCGCGCGCCGAGGCCACACAGCAGTTCTTCGCCACCGTGCAGAACAAGATGCACTGGGCAGCGCACGGACACACCGCGGCCGAGGTCGTTGCTGCCCGGGCCGACGCGTCGCAGCCCAACATGGGCCTCACGAGCTGGAGCGGCGACGTCCCG
>JAJZQG010000360.1 GCA_021847645.1 Myxococcales bacterium | reverse complement strand
GCCAATCGGGCCTGGGCTGGGGGACGGCGGTCGTGCTCATGCCAGCCCCTTGCCGGATGTCTCCGACCTGGGCCAAGAAAACTGCTAACAGCTATGGCGCGACCGGGTGGGTCGCAACGTATCACCCCTTTCCCGCGTGCGGCCGCGCGTCGATCTTCGTGCTCGAGCAGGCGCCCGACTACGTGCCAGAGCGCCGCCACGCACTGATGATGAATGCGCCGAGACAATGGCGCACCGCCGAACCGTTCCGCTCATGGAGGTCGGCCGTCGGCAACCTCGGCGGTGCCGTCCGCAAGCTCCGCGCGAAGTAGCCCACGGCTCGTGGCTGCCTTGTCCATCAAGGCCGCGAGCACCTCTCTCCACGCGGTCGAGGACGTCGGCGCGAGATCATGGCTTGCGATCACGCCGCCTGCGCAGCAGCCCCCCGACGCACGCCGCGGCCAGCAACGCGGCTCCAGACCCCGCAGCCGACCGTCCCGGGATGGCACAGCCGCAACCGCCGCCGCCGGTCGCCGCGGTCGCCGAGGCAGCAGGTGCCTCCGCGTCGGACGACTCCCCAGCGTCGTCGGTACCACCGTCCGCCAGGCTGTACGGTAGTGGAGCGCGCGCCTGCGGCGAGAGGTTGCGCGAGGTGTCGTCACCGTCCGACAGCCGCGCAAGCCAGTAGGCGGCGAGGAAGTCCCCGCCGGGGTTCAAGCGGTTGTTCCCGGCGCCGTTGACCTCGTGCGGATCGGAGCGCCACTCGAAGTCCGAGTCAGGACGAATGGACATCGGCAGGATATCGCGCGCGACGACGGAGCCACCGTGCCCGGCCGTCTTCGACAGGATAATCTGGGTGGTCCCGTCCACTGCCGTGCAAACCCCCGCGTCGATCTCCGCCGGGTCGCAGTTGATGCGGTCTCGCTGGAACGCGGGCGGCGTCTGGAACCCGCCCAGGTTTTCCGCGATCCGCGATCGCAGCTCGGCGCCCGGCGGCGACGCCGAATACGCGCCGTAGACCGCGTCGAACCAAGCCTGACGAACATGGGAGACGTCGTGGTCGTCGGAGGTCGACCAGAAGCCGTGCTCGGCCAGCTCTTGGAGGGAGGCGCGAACGTAGGTGTCCGTCTCGAATCGTCCGAGCGTGGCGAGCGCGATGGCGAGCATGTTGACGTTGGAGTAGTTGGTCGGCGCGCCCATGAAGATGACGCCGGCATTGGCGACCGCGAGAGCGGGAAGGTTTCGCTGGCCGACGAGGTCCTGGTAGTAATAAGCGCCAATCTCCGGGTCGCCGCTGACGTGGTAGGCCGCGCGGATGATGCCCAACGCCAGCGCTGCATTGAACCCGTTTCGCAGCGCGATGTTCTCCGGCATCACGGAGTCCGGATTGAGCTGCCGCGGGTTCAGGTCGTGGAAATTCGTCAAGCGGCCGTCCGCGTCCCGGATGCACAGATCGATTCCCAGCTCGGGCGCGGTCTTCATCAAGGCGTGAGCGAACGCCGCAAGATCGGACGCCATCGCGTCGGGAACGTCCGCAGGAACCTCGGGGTCGTCATGCAGCGCGTCCCACAACCACGCAACGGCGAGCGCGTAACCCGACACCTGGTCCTTGCTGGTGTCGTCCAGCCATATCCAACCGTCGAACCCGGAAGCGACAGGCGCGCGCCAGACTGCCGTCTTGCCGGTGGGCATGGGATTGCCGTTGGCGTCGGCCAGGGGCACGAGCTCCGGCGTCTGACCGGGCAGGGGCGGAGCTGCCGGGTCCAGGGGTGAGACGCGACGCACGCCGCGGGCCACCACGCCGGCGCCTCCAATGGCTCCGTACACGTGCCAGGCGCGAGCCGCGCGAACGGCGGCATCGCGAGCGGCAGCCAGCTCGGCCGACGGCGCGTTCTCCGCACGCAGGATCATCAAGCGCGCGGCGACGCCGACACTCGCGATCCCGGCGAAATTGCCCTCGTCCCCGTACTCGTCGAAGCTGTCCACCACGGCGAACGGGTGCTGGCCCGTGCAGGTTTGGAAGTCGTCGACCGCGGTCTGCGCGAAGAAGTTCTTCACCACGGACACGTCGTCGGCCTTGATCCACGTGTCCAAACTCAACCCCAGCTCGCGCGTGGCAAAAACATCCTGCTGCCGCTGGTAGCCCGCGGCAAGCTGGGCGAGCGCCTGATCAGCGGGCGACGTGTCCGGCGGCAAGAGAATGGGATCGGCAAGCGCACTGGAGGACACCAGCAGACCGAGCGTGGTGACGACCGCGGAACCGACTCTCTTCATGTTCCCCACTGTACGCTCGGCGGCACGGCTCTGTGCGAGATTGCGCCTTGGGAAACGCCGAGGCCGGCAATGCCCGGATCGGCTTCCCGGACTGCCACTGCCGCGCGCCCGGGTTCGACCGCCTGGCGCGTTCACCCTCGAGCGTCGTACAGGCCACGGCATGCGGCATTGAGGGAATGCCTCGCAGGACGAGCTCTCGGTGTGCGGGTTCACACGGCGGCACCGACCCGCCTCGAGCGCGCGAAGGCGATCGGCCGCGGCAAACCGGTCAGGCGTCCTTGTTGCGAATGCGCTCGGCCCGGTCGGCCAGCTCGTTCGCTTGCTCGGCGTGGCCTTGCTGTCGAAGCAACGCTGCGTTGTTGTCCAGGAACGGCAGCAGGTCCGGGTGATCGGGGTCGGGCACCGCGCTCTCCATGATGGCGAGGGCCCGCTGCAACAGCGGTGCGGCCTGGTCGAGCTGTCCCTGGCGGCGATACAGCTCCCCCAGGTTGTTCAGGGGTTCGGCCAGCGCCGGGTGCGAGGCGCCGAAAGTCCGTTCGGCGATGCTCACGGACTCGGATAGACACGCTTGGGCCCGCGCGTTCTCGCCGCGCTCGAGCAATCCGAACGCCAGGTTGGTCAGCGGCTGAATCAGCGCCGGGTGACCCTTGCCGTGCAATCGGGTCTTGATGGCCAGTGATTGCACATGAAGCTCTTCCGATTCGTCGAACCGCTTCTCCTGATCGAGCGCGTATCCGAGATTGCTCAGCAGCGTAGCGTTGTCGTCCGAGTCGCCGTCGAGCTGGGGAGGCCTGCTGGCCAGGGCGCGACGGTAGCTGGCCACGGCCTCGCCGAACTCGCCACAGCCACACCAGGTGTCCCCCAGCGCGCGATACACGAACGTCTCGAGCCCCTGCTGCTCGGCGAGGGGCAAGGCCTGCTCGAGCAGGGCCCGGGCGCGGGCGAACTCGCGGAAGAACAGGGCGCGCTTGGCGGACTGGATCAGCAGCTCGAGAGGTTGCATGGCAAGTTCGATGCCCTACACCGAAGAGTTGATTCGGCAGTAGGTCGACGTCCGATCGGACGCAAGCCGATCCGACGATGGTGGCGAGACGGACGCGCCCTGGAGTTGCTTGCAGGCGGGTGCTTGTGTCGCGCGACGCGAGGTGCCATGACGCCGCGCATGAGCCGCAAGGTAGCCATCGTCACCGGAGGAAATCGAGGCCTGGGGCTGGACACGGCGAGGAAGCTCGCCGCGTGGGGAGCGCGCGTGACCCTCACCGCGCGGAACCCCGATGACGGGAGCCGCGCGTGCGACAGCATCCGGGCCCGCGTTCCGGGCGCCGACGTGCAGAGCATGCTTCTGGACTTGGCCTCCTTCGCGTCCATACGCGACTTCGCCGCACGCTTCGTCGAGCTCGACTTGCCCCTCGATCTGCTCGTCGAGAACGCGGGCAGCATGATGGAGGGACCGAAGCCTCGGTTCACCAAGGAGGGATTCGAAGCCACGTTCGGAACGAACCATCTCGGCCACTTCCTGCTGACCCACCTGCTGCTGCCCGCGGTCCAGCGCGCGAGCCCGTCGCGCATCGTGATCGTCGCTTCTTCGATGCACAAGGCGGGCGTCGGGCGCGGCCCCGGACCCGACTTCGACTACGACAACCTTCGCGCGGAAAAGGGATTCGAGCCGACTATCGCGTACCGCAACTCCAAGCTCGCCAACGTGTGGTTCACCTACGAGCTCAACCGGTTCCTCGACGGCACCAACGTGACGGCCAACGCCGTCTGCCCGGGCTTCGTGCCGGCCACCATCGCCGACCGGCAGCGGTCGCCCATTGCGAGGTTCGTCTTCCGTCACGTGCTCGCCCGGATGCCGTTTGCCCGCTCGCTCGACCAGGGCTCCGGCAACACCTTCTTTGCGGCGACCGACTCCGGCCTCGAAGGCATCGGCGGAAAGTTCATCGTCGACAAGCAGCTCTCCGCGTCCAGCGAGGAGTCCTACGATCTGCAGAAAGCCCGCCGGCTCTGGGAGACGAGCCGCGAGCTGTGCGGCATCGACCAGTTCGGCCAGCCATCCTGAGCCGTTCGTCCGTGCGTTCGCGGACCGTGCGTGTCGCACGTGTGCAACGACTCCCGATGCGCTATGGACAGGCCGATGTCCACCGTGCTCGCGCTCGCTCCCATGCAGGGAATCCTCGACGGTCTGATGCGGGGCCTGTACGCCGAGGTCGGTGGCATGGACTATTGCGTAACGGAGTTCATCCGTGTGTCATACCACCCGCTGTCCGAGGGCACGCTGCTGCGGGACTGCCCGGAGCTGGAGCGGGGGTGCCTCGCCGGAGCGGGCGTGCCGGTGCATGTTCAGCTGCTCGGCGGGCTGCCCGAACCGATGGCGAAGACGGCTGAGCTGGTCGCACGGCTCGGCGCGCAGGTGATCGACCTGAACTTCGGCTGCCCGGTGAAGCGAGTGAACCGCAACGATGGTGGAGCGGCGCTGCTGCGAGCGCCCGAGCGCATCGAAGCGATCGTGGCCGCCGTGCGCGATGCCGTCCCCGATCAGGTGCCCGTGAGCGCCAAGATCCGGCTCGGGTGGGATTCGCCCGCGGAGGTCGAACGCTTGTGTGCAGCGGTGCAAGCCGGGGGCGCAAGCTGGATCACGGTGCACGGACGAACGCGCGTGCAAGCCTATTCCGGGCAGGCCGATTGGCCCGCCATCGCCCGCGCGAGGCTCTCGACACGGCTTCCCGTCGTTGCCAATGGCGATATCGTCACGCCCGACGATCTGGCGCGCTGCGCCGCCGTTACCGGGTGCGACCGGTTCATGGTGGGTCGGGCCGCCCTGCGTCGCCCCGAGATATTCCGTGTCCTCAGAGGGCAGGAGGGCTGGTGGCCGTGGTGGAGGCGCCTCGGGCTCGTGCGCGAGTTGCTTCGCCGCTGTACGGTGCACAGACCGCTTCACGACACCTTCGGGCTGGGCAAGGCCAAAGGCTGGTGCGCGCTCATGGCCGCCGACGATCCTCACATCAACGAGGTATTCCAGCGGCTCAAGCGCGTGCAGAGGTTGAGCGAGGCCGAGGCGTTGCTCGACACGGCGATTGCAGTGGGGCGAACCCCCGGGCCACCCAGCGAGGATCCATCAGCTGCGCGACCGCACCAAGCTCGAGTTTCCCTTCCCCCTCGCGTTGCTGCACAAAGCTCTTTTCCCCTCCCGTGGGAGAGGGGCCAGGGCTGAGGGAATCTGATCAGCGTCGTACAAGCGTGCTCGGAGCGCATCGACGCTGCAAGCGCTCTACCGATCGAAAGACGCTCCTGGCCAGTTCCGTCCGCCACAAGTTCCGGCCGGGTTTTGGTGGCGAAGCTGCTCGCCGACGCTCCCCTCTTGCACCAACCGAGCTCGCGTGCCCGCCCGCCGCGTCGGCTCGCGTCTGGTGACCACCGCGCGGCTCGCACGCTCCACGCTCCACGCTCCACGCTCCACGTGCCACGCTCCACGTGCCACGCTCCACGTGCCACGCGCCACGCTCCACGCTCCACCCCTCACCCGCACGCGCACGCGCACGCGCACGCCCACGCTCCACGCTCCACCCCTCACCCGCACGCGCACGCGCACGCCCACGCTCCACGCTCCACGCTCCACCCCTCACCCGCACGCGCACGCGCACGCT
>JAJZQG010000087.1 GCA_021847645.1 Myxococcales bacterium | reverse complement strand
GTGTGTACACCACGCGGAACGGTCGGCTCGCCATCATCTCCGCGGGGCTCGCGCAAATCCCGTGCTCCACGAAGATCTTGTCGGTCACCGAATGGCCTTCTTCGATGCAGTAGACGATACCCCGCTCGTCGTGCCGCACGGGCTTCCCGGGTAGACGCTTTCCGCTCGCCGGGTGAATGGCCATCAGCGGCGCCAGGTCCCGCATCACGCCTTCGAGCAGCGGCTCTCCCGGCTTGCGAAAGAGAGACTCGAGCACCGCCGGATCCCGCCCCGCCTTGTCGAACTCCTGGAAGTAGCGCTGGAGCAGCCCCAGATACACCTCCACCACGCGCCCCAGACGCTCGTAGCTCGCGTCGTCGCCAGAGAGTCGACCCCCCAACGACACACGCACAAGACCGTGTCCCGCATAGGTCAAATCCACCTTGCGATACCTGCATAGCGCCCGCAGAAACTCCTGGATACCGCGCTCGTCGTCCTTGGACGACAGACGAACACAGTAGTAGAAGGCGCCCTCGGGCACGATCTCCTCGGCTCCAGGCAGCGCCCGCGCCTTGGCCGCCCGCACCTGCTCGAACCTCTTTTCCACGTCGGCCCGCAGCGCCCGCTCGGGACGAAGCTTCTTGATGCGCGAGACCAGCTGGCTCACGTAGCGCGACAAGTCCGTCACCACCGCGCCGCGCCGCTGCAGCCGCAGCAGCTCGTCGTAGCCCTCGAGCAGCACCTCGAGCAGCGCAACGGGAAAGTCCTCGTCCGACGCCCGCGCCAGCTCGGCCTCCAGCAACCGCTCCATGCGCGTCGAGGGCGCCTCCGGCGCCTTGGGCTTGAGCAGCTCCGCCGCCAGCTCCTCGAGCTCCCGTGTCCAGCGCTTGACCGCCAGACCACTCTCGAGCTTGAGCTGCGTCAGGTAAATCGACATCAGGTGGGGCTCCGACGCCCTCATCTCCGCGAACGCCACCGCCTCCGCGATGTTCGAATGCAGGATTCCCGTCCTGTCGCCCGAGCCCTGCAGCCCCTTGGTCGTCGCGCTGACCGTGATGAGACGGACCGGACCGGACAGCTGCGAAGCGTGCCGCTCGTACAGCTGCGCCACGCAGTCTTCGCCTTCCCTGGCCTTGCGCGCGCTCGATACCAGCTTGTGGTACGAGTTGTCGTCGACCATCGTCAGACCGTACTCTGCAGCAATCTGCAGCAGCCGCAGGATCGTCTCGCGGCGGTAGACCACACCCGTAGGGTTGTGCGGCGAATTGACCACCAGCAGCATGCTCTCGCAGAACAGCTGGAACACCTCGGGAAAGTGCCGCAGCAGGTAGCGCAGCCGCTCCAGATGCTCGAGCAGCGCCAGCGGGTCCATCTCGTGCTTGTCGTTGAGCGCAACCCGCACCGTCCACCTGCGCGGATAGTACTTCTCCGGGAACACGTCGCCGTAGGTCCAGGACAGCTCGGGCAGCATCAACGTCGGATAGAATCCCCCCTGCTCGATGGCCGTCAGGATCGCCTCGATCTCGCCCACCGCCACCGGGTCGATTCCCCCCTTGATGTCCTCCGTCGTCTTGCGCACCGTCCGGATCATGTCCTGCAACGGCATCAGCACCTGCCGCAGACCCTGATCGTAGCGCACAACCCGATCGCCCAGCACCTCCTCCAGCCGTCCGTGCAGCGCGCCGAATCCCGCTTGGGACATGCGAGTCTTGACGAACGCCGCCACGCCGCCCGTCAGATTGCCGTAGCTGGCCCGGTCCAGCCCCTGCTGCGTCTTGTCCGTGACCCGCCGGGCCGCGTCCACGGCCCCGTACAGCAACCGCCGCGAGATGTGGTCGCGCAGCCGCGCCCTGCCCCGCTCGCTCAACCCCTCCGAAGGCGACTGGGCCCGCAGCTGCGATTGCTTCATCGCCGCCAGGATCTCGTCCGTGCTGCCGCGGGGAATCTCGAGCGTCTTCTTGATCTCCTCCAGACGCTGCCGGCACGCGGGCAGCTTGTCTCGACCAAACTCCGCCACCAGGCTCGTGACCCGGTGACGATGATAGTCGCCCGCAATCGTCAGCGCCCCGCGCCCGCCCCCGGGGAACACCGTCGCACGATACCGGTCCGACGGCACCCCGGAGTAGAAGTACCGCATCCACAGCGATGAGACGCTGTCCCGCAAGCCGCGCCCCAGCTGCTGCCGCGCTTCGTCGCTGTTGCCCGCCACCTGCTCGAGAAACGCCGCCATGCGACGCAGCTTGGTCAAGGTCAGATAGTCGAACAGGGCATCGCGCCGCCATTCGAGCCTTCGCACGTCCTCTACGGTGGAGTCGGCTACGCCCTCCGCACGCAGCGTCCGCAGCCGCTCGTCGATGGCCGCGCGCACCGAGCCCAGCGTCGCGGGCGAATACCGCTCCACGATCCGCCGCAGCACCAGCTGGGTGTTGGCCGGACGCCCGGCGAAGCTGGTCTGCACGTTGCGCAGCGTGCGGGTCACGTGCGGAAATAGCGTGTACACGATGGTCGTGTTCGACAGCCGCGCGCGCGCCGAGGCGTCGATCAGGATGAGCCGCCCTAGCACGCTCCGCCATGTGTTGTCGCCGGTGCCGGGCTGGAATAGCCAGTAGGGAATGCGGGTGACCTGCACCACGAACACGTGGTTCGGCTCCCGTTGCATGCGCGTGATCAGATTCCAGTCGATGGGGTCCACGCCGGGCACGATGCGCACGGGCGTCTCGTCGCCCGGACCGAACTTGTCGAAGACGTGGTGGCGGATGAGCTCGATGACCCGCTCGGGACTCTCGGTGACCACGACCCGATTGAGAATGCGGCCCCCCTCGAAGTTCGTGAAGTCCGCCGCCTCCGCCAGGAACGCCGCCTCCTCCCCGGCCGTGTTGTAGTGCAGACTGCCGTCTATCAGCTCGCCAAACGCTCCCACCAAATCCCGCACCACGTTCGCGTCGCAGCCCAGCGTCTCCACGTAGTCATACAGCTTGCCGACGTCCTTGCCGAATATCACCTTCGAGATCAGGCTGCGCATCGCGTCCGTCACCGGTGGCGTGCCGATCGACAGGCTCGTACGCGTCAGGATGTCGAGGTGCCGCTGCTCGAACGTCTCCTTGGCTCCCTCGACGTCGAAGATCTGCCCGACCTTGGATCGCAAGGACGACTTGAACGCGTCGGCCGCCTGCACGATCTGGAATACGGAAGAGACGCCGATGGTGGGCATCAGCTGCTCGAGCAGCGTGTAGCCCATGCGATCGAAGGTCTGCTCGTACTCGCGCAGCTGGCGCGTAATGGCCTCCCGCTCTCCCACCGACGCCACGGCCAGGTCGTCGGGCAGGGCCAGGATCTTGTCGATTTCGGGGATGAGATTGGTGTGGAATGCGCCTTCGCGCATCGACGCGGCGATGCCTTTGAGGGTCTTGATGCGCTCGGTGAGGGCGGCGGCCTGTTCCATGGGATCCCAGTAGCAAGGGTGGCACCTTTTCCTGGGGCTGGGGAGCAGATCCGTAAAGCCCGGGGCAGACGTCGACCGGGACGGACGCCCGCCTGCGTCGCGGGCTTCGAGCACAAACCCCTCAGCCCGTCTTCTTGTTGTCGTCTCCGCTTCGCCTCGGAATCAACAGCTGATCGAGCGGCGCCTCGAGCCTGTTGCTGAGCATCGCGTGCGTCGGAATCGAGTCCGCCGCCCCCGGACGCAATGCCGCTTGCGTTCCCAACGAGGTGCCCAGCCGCGCCGCCTGCTCGATCGACGCGCCCCGCACCAGCGCGAACGCGCACGCGGCGGCAAACGCGTCGCCGCACGCCGTGGTGTCCGCCACCCGCACGTTGGGCACCGATACGTCGGCCTGGCCATCCGGGGCGAACACCGTCGCCCCTCGCTCCCCTCGCTTGATGGCGATGTATCGGACACCGGTCGCGCGCAGAGTCGCGAGGGCTTCGGGCTCCGGCGTGCCCGGGAAAAGGTCCCGCAGCTCGGCCTCGTTGGCCGAGAACACCAGCATGTCCGGCATCATCGCCAGGATCTCGGCGCGTCGTTGCTGCGCCGCCGGCGTGCACAGGTCGAAGGCCACCGGGATCCCGCGGTCCGCCGCGTCGCGAACCGCCTGCCGCGCCGCCTCGGCCTGCGAGCCCTCCAGCATCGCGTACGCGCTCACGTAGCACAACGCCGGCTTGGACATCATGTGCGCGTGGACGGCCGACGGATCGTAGCGCACGTTCGCGCCGCGGAAGCTCACGAACGAACGCTGGCCGTCGGGCGTCACCAGCACGGTGCACACGCCGGTGGGAACCAGATCGTCGGATTGCACTGCATTGCAGTCCACGCCCCGATCGCGCGCCGTCTGCAACGCCACCGACGCGAACCGGTCGCGGCCGACCCGTCCGAGGAGCCGGGCCTGCGCACCCAACGCGCGGAACGTCACCGCCGCATTCAATCCGCCGCCGCCGCTCCCGATGTTCAGCGCATGACCCGGGGTGTCCCCCCCAATGGTCGGCAACGTGTCGACCCGGATGGAAAGGTCTGCGTTGATGTCACCCAGCACTACGACTCTGTCGCACGAGGATCGCATGGAGGGCGGCTAGTTGCGCCGAACCGCTCGCGGCTGTCAAGCGTCCGTGGCCCAGCTCAGCGGCCTCGCGCCCGCAGCTTGCCCCCTCGCACCGGTACCACCCGCCCCCCTTCCGCACGCCCTCGCACCTCGAACCGCGTCCGCCCTTCGTCGTCGTGGCCGTCGAGCGGGTGCGCGTACGCGTGCGGGTCCGCCGCGAGCACCGCTCCCAACTGCAGCGCCGCGTCGAACAGCGCGTCGGTCAAGAGCTCGTCGACCCTCGCGTCGCGCTCGTCCGCCCGGGTCCCGGGCGCAAGGCGCAGGGCGAAGGCCCCGCGGATCTCGTTGCCCTCCAGCTGCAGGGAAACGGTTGTCGACGATGCTCCCTTGGGGTCGGTAGGGTCGGGCACGCCGGGAGCATGCCCGTTCGCGCGGCCGGGTCAAGGCGCTTGACGGGGGTACGAGCCGGTTCCATTCGATCGCGAAGCGAAGTAAGGTCCGCGCCTCACGCCATGTACTTTCAGGATCTCATCCTCAATCTGCAGCGGTTTTGGGCCGAGCGGGGCTGCCTGATCGTCCAGCCCTACAACTCCGAGGTCGGGGCCGGCACCTTCAATCCCAACACCTTCCTGCGCGCCCTCGGGCCCGAACCGTGGAATGTCGCCTTCGTCGAGCCGTCCCGCCGCCCCACCGACGGCCGCTACGGCGAGAACCCCAATCGCTTGCAGCAGTTTCACCAGTTTCAGGTGATCCTCAAGCCCTCGCCCCTCGACATCCAGGACCAGTACCTCGAATCCCTGGCCGCGCTGGGCACCAATCCCCTGGCCCACGACGTGCGATTCATCGAGGACGACTGGGAGTCGCCCACCCTGGGCGCCTGGGGCCTGGGCTGGCAGGTCTGGCTCGACGGCCTCGAGATCTCGCAGTTCACCTACTTCCAGCAGGTCGGCGGCATCGACTGTCGCCCCGTCGCCGGCGAGCTGACCTACGGGCTGGAACGCATCGCCATGTACCTGCAGGATGTCGACAACGTCTACGACCTGCAGTTCAACCGCGATGTGAAGTACGGCGAGATCTTCAAGCGCAATGAGTGGGAGTGGTCGACCTACAACTTCGAGCGGGCCGACGTCGCCGCGCACTTCGCCGCCTTCGATCACGCCGAGGCCGAGGTCAAACGCCTGCTCGGCATCTCCCAGGACCCGCTCGAGAAGCTGGTCTCCCCGGCCTACGATTTCGTCACCAAGGCCGCCCACGCCTTCAACGTGCTCGACGCCCGCGGCGCCATCGGCGTCACCGAACGTCAGCGCTTCATCGGACGCGTGCGAGCTCTGGCCCGCGCCGTGGCCGAAGCCTGGCTCGCGCAACGCGAGGCCCTGGGCTTCCCCCTGGTCCGCCACAAGCCCGACGCCGCGCCCGCCGAAGCCGCCGTGTCCATCCCCTGAGCGCGCACCGCTCGCCTACGCGCCTTCCCATCCATGACCGTCGCGCCCGCATGTGCGCCGCGATGCCCCGCACACCTGCGTCCCCACGGCGTCGTGCCCCGACCACAACGGGATCACCTGCCGGCGGGGCCGCCCTCTATCGCAGGCACTTCTCCGTGATCTCGTCCGGGGTCAGCGCCTTGTCCACGCACGTCAGCGACGACTTCGGCAAACGCTTGCCCACGCAGTTGCGCATCAGATCGTCGTGCTTCTTCGCCCGCGCCGCGGCCTTGCGGTCCGCCACGGTGCTCGGGTCCACCACCCCCTGGTCCTTGAGCTCGAGCTCCACCATGCGGTCCAGGATCTTCTCGCAGTCCTGCTCGGTGGCTCGATGACAGCCCGTGCTCAGCACGCACGGCACTACCAGCAGCACGGCCGCAGCGTACGGGCGAACATCACGCAGGGTTCTGGGGTTCAACGAGTCTCCGTCAGCACACGCCCATCGGTCGCCGGTTGGGGGCCGCCTCGCCCGCGCGGGGAGGCGCCCCAGGAGCTTTGCCCCGTTGTCGCGGGATCCGCAAGAGAAGTCGACTTTCTGGACGCGTGTCCAGCTCTTGCTAACGTAGACCCATGAAGCGCGAGCGGTCGCGGGCAGTCGAGCTGCCTACGCCGGAAGACATGTTGCAGCGGGCCATGGCGACCCGAAGCGCCGCGGCGCGCGCGCGCTACGCCCGGCAAGGTCTGGCCACCGACGCCCGGCTCGATCGCGTCACCCAGGCGATGCTGCTGCGCCAGCTGTACCTCGCGCACTTCGAGCAACGCCATTTCCGCAGGGCCGTCGAGATCGCCGAGCAGGCCCTCGCACTCGATACCTTGCCCGACGTCTGCCACCAGGACGCCGCTCGGGCGCTGGTGCCCTTGGGTGACATCGACGGCGCATCGGATCACCTGCGCCTGGCCGCGCGATGCGCGCCCGCCCGACGACGCTCCTTCCATCTGTGGACCCTGGGCAGCGTGCTGTTCCTCGCCGAACGCTTGGACGAAGCCGAGGGCGCCCTGGTGCGCGCGGTGCGCTGGAGCACCACCGACCGACCACTGGTCGCGGGTCACCTGGCGGTCGTTCGCATCGAACGCGGCGAGCCCGTGCCCAACCTCGACGATCTCATCGATCGGCTCGACGCCGCGCCCTGCGGCCAGGGCTACGGCAGGTTCGTGCTGGGCTTGATGTGCGCCCATGCGGGCAGGGTCCGCGACGCCGAGCGGCACCTGCGCTCGTTCATCGACAGAACCCGCGCCGGACGGGCGGCCGTGGCCATCGCCCTCGCCGCCGAGCTCGCGACCGCCGAACAGCGCCTCGCCTCGCTCAAAATCAACTGAATCCGCCCGCGCAAATGGTAGATCCCACGCGTCGTCATCGACACGCCTCGCTCCAACGTTCCATGAGTGCCATGCGCCAACGCTTCCGATCCCCCCGCCTCGCCCTCGCCCTGTTGACCTTCGCCGCGATCCTCGCGTCCAGCCCCCTGGCCTTCGCCGGTGACAACGCGTTCACCCGCGCCGTCGCCCAGGGACCTCTGGCCGCCGGAGTCGCCGCCTTCGTCGGCGGCCTGCTGACCGCGCTCACGCCCTGCGTCTACCCGATGATCGCTATCACCGTCAGCGTGTTCGGCGCACGACAGTCCAAGTCGCGCACCCAGGCCATGCTGCTGTCTACCGTGTTCGTCCTCGGCATCGCCGCCATGTTCACCCCCTTGGGCGTCGGCGCCGGCTTGACCGGCAGCCTCTTCGGATCGGCCTTGTCCAATCGTTGGGTCGTCCTCGGCATCGCCGCCGTGTTCCTGGTGCTCGCCGGATCCATGTTCGGCCTCTTCGAGTTCGTCCTTCCCTCGGGTCTGACCAACAAGCTCGCGACCATGGGCGGCATCGGCTACGCCGGCGCCTTCGTGCTCGGCTTGGTCAGCGGTGTCGTCGCCGCCCCCTGCACCGGCCCCGTGCTCACCGGTATCCTGCTGTGGATCGGCAAGACCCAGAGCCCATGGCTCGGCGCCGCCGCCATGGCCGCCTTCTCCTTCGGCCTCGGCGTGCCCTTCTGGCTCGTCGGCACCTTCGCCGTGCGCTTGCCCAAGAGCGGCAAGTGGATGGTCGGCGTCAAGAGCTTCTTCGGTATCGTTCTGGTCGTCGTCGCCCTGTACTACGTCAAGAACGCGTTCCCCCAGGTGCTGCGCTACCTGCCGGCCTCGCGCCTCGTGCTGTTCGGCTCCATCGCCCTCGTGCTCGCGGGCCTCGCCCTGGGCGCCGTGCACCTGGGCTTCGACGAGAGCAGGGGCCGCGCGGCTCGCAAGATCGTCGGCATCGTGTTGACGGTCGTCGGCTCGATCGTGGCCGTCAGCTGGATCGAGATGCCCAAGGGCGCGCTCCCGTGGATGGCCAAGGAGTCCGACGCCCTCGCGCAGGCCAAGGCCTCGGGCAGCCCGGTGCTCATCGACTTCACCGCCGACTGGTGCGGAGCGTGCAAACACCTCGCCCGCGATACCTTTATGGACCCCGCCGTGCGAACCGAGATCGATCGGTTCGTGCTGCTGCGCGTCGATGCCACCAACGATGACGACCCCACCGTGATCGCCGCGCAGAAGAAGTACAAGGTCGCCGGCCTGCCAACCGTGATCGTCATCGACTCCGAGGGCGTCGAGAAGGTCCGCTTCACCGACTTCGTCGGCGCGGCCGAGTTCCAGGAAGCCATCCACAACGTGCGGTAGACGCTCCCCAACCCGCTCCTTGCTTCACGTGCCCGTGCGCAACGCCCGCAACTCGTCGTCGTCGCCCAGCGGATCGTCTTCCGTGCCAGTTCGGCCCATGGCCTGCGCGTAGACCTCTTCGTATCGCAACGCAGCCTGGTCCCACGAAAAGTCGCGCCGCATCGCCCGTGCTCGCATCGCGCGCAGGTGCAGCGGCCGATCGTACCAGGTCGACACGGCCCACCCGATCAAGTCGTAGAGCGAGCCCGCGTTCAGGTCGTGCAGCTTGAACCCCGTGCCCGCCCCGGTCGCTTCGTCGTAGTTGTCGACCGTGTCGTCCAGTCCACCCGTGGCCCGCACCAACGGCAGCGTGCCGTAGCGCAGGCTGTACATCTGGTTCAACCCGCAAGGCTCGTAGCGCGACGGCATCACGAAGAAGTCCGCGCCCGCCTCGATGCGGTGCGCCAAGCCCTGGTCGAAGCCGATCCACGCGTGGAACTTGTCGCGGCGTTGCTCGGAGGCCGCCCGGAAAAAGGCTTCTGCCTCGTGATCGCCCGTGCCCAGCAGCACCACCTGCGCCTCCAGATCGAGCACCCGACGCAGCGCCTGCGCAAGCACGTCGACCCCCTTCTGCCAGTTAAGCCGCGTCACCATGCCGAACAGCGGTACATCGGGCCGCACCGGAAGGCCCGCCGCCCGCTGCACGTCCGCCTTGCACACGAGCTTGCCGGATGGATCGTCCAGGTCGTAGCGCGCAGGCAGCAGCGCGTCGGTCCGGGGGTTCCACGTCTCCGTGTCGATCCCGTTCAGAATGCCGGTCAGGTCCGCGCCCCGAGAACGAATCACCCCGTCCAGCCCGCAGCCGAACGCGCCCTGCTGGATCTCCTGCGCGTACCGCGCGCTCACTGTCGTCAGCTTCGTCGCGGCATACACCCCGCCCTTGAGCAGGTTGATCCTGCCGTAGTGCTCCAGACTCCCCGGATGAAACTGCTCCGCTCCCAGCCCGGTCACCTGCGCCGACGAAAGCGGAAACACCCCCTGGTAGCCTACGTTGTGAATCGTCAACACCGACGGCGTACCCGCCAAAGGCGACGACGCGTCGTGCTGCAACAGCACCGGCAACAATGCCGTGGGCCAGTCATTCGCGTGAACAACATGCGGACGCAGGTCGAACAGCCGCGCAACCTCGAGGCTCGCACGCGATAAGAACACGAAGCGTTCGAGGTTGTCGGGATAGGCTTCGTTGTCCGGGCCGTAGACTCCGTCCCGATCGAAGTAACCGTCCTGCTCCACCAAGAACACCGGCACGCCGCCCCGCAACGTCGTGCGCCACACGCGCCCCATCACCCGCGCTGCCCCCACTGGCACCACGAACGTCTTGTGGGTCGGCTCGAGCGTCGAGCGGTCGACCGAACGATACAGCGGCATGACCACGCTGGGCTCCAGACCACGCGCGCGAAGCGCGATCGGAAGCGCGGAGGATACATCGCCCAGCCCGCCGGTCTGCGCGAACGGCGTGCACTCCGAGGTGACGAACAGGATCCGCCACGATTCCGCAGCAAGACGGGTAACGAAGACAGGCGGGCCGCTGAGTCGCATGTGCTGGATCTTCTAGAATGTGCTTGGCGCCGCTGGAAGGTCAAGTTGCGTAGATGCGATAATCGAGATCCGGAAACAGGTTGTCACGACGTTCCACCTCGCCCAGATACCCTTCGTCCACGCCGCCGCGCGTCAGGCCTTCGTAGAGCCGGTTGAACCGCGTGATGTGCTCGTTGGTCCGTCGCGTGGCGTAGGGAACCGTGGTCCCGCTTCGCATGATGAACGCCCAATCGCTCGCCTGCGCCAGCATCAGCTCGCGCCCCGCCTGGTTGAGGGCGCGACGTTCCAGCCCGTCGGCCGACGGGAAACGACGCGCCAACTCCACCATGCGCTCGCCCATCTTGTGCAGGTGACGATAGACCCACGCGTTGGTCCCGTTGCACCAGTACTCGCCGTAGCCGCCCGCGCCCCACGACGAAGCGCACGGCGTGGAGACCTGGTTGGTCGGGTACTCGGCCAGGTAGCCCGACGGCGTGATGGGTGCCACCATGCCTTGATCGCCGTGCAGCTTGCGCAGCGTCAGCTCCAGGAACGTCGGCCCTTCGTACCACCAGTGGCCGAACAACTCGGCGTCGTAAGGGGCGACGATGATCGGCTTGCGGTCCATGTGCGAGCGCAGGGACGCCACCTGCTGCTCGCGGTTGTGCACGAAGTGCGACGCATGCTCGTTGGCTCGCTCCCAGGCGTCGTGCGGCACGTACGGCCGCTTGTCCTGAAGCTTGCCGTGCGTGATCGCAAAGTACTTGATCCCCGTGTACGTGCGGATGCCGTCGGGGTGGATGTACGGCTGGATGTAGGCCTGGTCCAAATCGAAGCCGATGTCGCGGTAGAAGTCCCGGTACACCGGGTCGCCCGGATAGCCCTCTCTCGAGCTCCATACCTGCTTGGAGCTGTCGACATCGCGGCCGAACGCCGCCACGCCCGTGCGACAGTACAGCGGCGCGTGGACCCCATAGACCGGCCGCTGATCGGCGAACAGGATGCCGTGCGTGTCGACGAAGAAGTACCGAATCCCCTCTTCGCGCAGCAGCTCGTCGACCCCGGGCACATAGCCGCACTCGCCCAACCACATGCCGAGCGTTCGACGGCCGAAGATCCGCTCGTACAGGTCGGCGGCCACGTGGACCTGCGCTCGGATCGCTGCCCAGTTCCGATCGAGCAACGGGATGAACGGATGGGTCGCCGTGCAGGTAATCACCTCGACCTTGCCCGCCTCCTGCATCGCCCGGAAGCCGCGCGTCAGATCCCGGTCGTATCGGTTCCAACAATCACGCACCTCGTGGAAGCGGTCGAGGTACATCCGGGCCAGGCCCCGAAACCGCGGGTCGTGCCGCGTGCGCTGCACCTCCAGCTCCGCCAGCTCGATCAGCCGCTCGATCTTGCTCGCATAGCGTTGCTGCAGCAGCGAGTCCGTCAGCATCGACAGCAGCGTCGGGCTCAGCGACACGGTCACGCGAAAGTCCACGTTGTCGTGCACGAGCCGCTCGAACGTCCGAAGCATCGGGACGTACGTCTCGGTGATCGCTTCGAACAGCCACTCCTCCTCCATGTACGAGGGAGCCTCGGGGTGGCGAACGAACGGCAGGTGCGCATGCAGCACGAGGGCCAGATAGCCGTGAGCCATCACGCACCTCCCTTGTCGGCATCGCCCCGTGACGATCCGGAATCCGAATACGGCGGGCCCAGCTCGCTCGCACCGCCCGGCACGAGCTCCGACGCTCCGCCCAGGCGCTGCTCCGAACCGCCAACCCGGCCAGCTTGCGGCACTTCACCCAGCTCGCCCTGGCCCAGGTCGCGCAATGCTTGCTCGCTGGCACCCACGAACCACTGCTCGCTCGCGCCCAACTGCTCGCTCGCGCCCACCTGCTCGCTGGCCGCGCCAAACACGTGGACCCCCGAGGCCCACTGCTCGCTGGCTCCTGCGACCATGACCTCCGAGGCCCCAGCCGCGGACCACGCTTGGGAGATCTGCAGCCACTGCTCGCTGGCGCCGCGCAGGAGCTGCTCGCTGGCACCCAGCCACAACTGCTCGCTGGCACCGAGCTGCACGCGCGCCCATGCCGAAAGCGTCTCGCTACCGCCCGCCAAGGCCCACTCGCTGCCGCCCAAAAAGGAAAGCTCGGAGGCGCCCAAGGAGACCATCTCGCTGCCACCCAGCCATAGCGACTCCGAGGCGCCCAGCATCCACAGCTCGGCCACACCCCGCTCCGCCCAATGCTGGCTCTCCGACGCGCCCAGCGCCACGATCTCGCGCTGCGTACTCTCGAGCCAGGCGCGGTACCACGGTGTCTCCCACCGCTCCCAGCGCTGCTCGACCGGCCGAACCCACTGCATCACCCAGCTGCCCAGCACCCGACGCGCCGGCTCGGCCTGGAAGCTGCGGATGACGACCTCCCACGGACCATACACGAACGACTGCTCACCACCCCACTCGGCGATCACCTGCGTCGGCCCGACCAGACGCATCACCACGCGGGCACCCTCGTCGAGCTCGAGGGGCACCGGCCCTTCGATCCACTCGAACCCGGGCAACGAACCCGCCCACGCGAACGCGTGCAACGGCGTGAACCACTCGAACGCGCGACGATCCCCCTGCCACTCGCTGCGCCAGGTCGACATGAACCAGGGCGTGGCAACCCGCTGGTAGCTGGTTTCGTAGCGATGCGAGATCGTCATCGACCACGGCACCAGGCGTCGCTCCTGCCAGGTAGTCTTCCAGAACACCGCAAGCTCGCGATGCTCGGCGCGATGAACCGAATCGGGCGCAGGAGGCGGCGGCGTGACAGGACGCTCGGAAGGGGCGGAGGCGTCGAGCTTGGGCGCGGGTCCGGCGAACCTCGATTGATAGGGCCCGGAGGTGGGGCTTTGCTCACCCCCGGAAGCCGAGGTGACGCTGAGCCACTGAAGCGTCATGTCCGGGGACGGACGCTTGCGCGGGAAGTCTGCCCGCCCCGACCGCGCGATCGTGCGAAACGCGCCGTCGCGGGTCTTGAGACCCACGTCGACGTGAGCAGACGTGGCGGGACGCGCGATGTGCACGAACCAATCGCGCGACGCGCGCTCGATCGCGATGTCGAAGGAGTCGATCGCGTTGGTGCCGTCGAACACGCGACCGGTCGTGTCGTAGACCCGCAGGCAAAGCCAGGCGTCGGGGCCGGCCTCGCCCAGGCGGCTGCGCGCTTCGGCGATGCCCTCGTCGGTCAGCTCCCAATACAGGTAGAGCCAGTCTGGATCGCGAGCCAACGCAGTGATGCGATCCTCGCCGTATCCCCACGGGATGTTCTCGGTCGGCAGGTCGGCAGGCCGTTGGCCCAGGTCGAACTTGGACCGCTCCACCTCCTCGCCACCGCGATCGACGTCCTCGTCGCGATCGACATGGGTGCCGTTGCGCTCGCCTGCGCCCGGCACGGTCGTCGCGTCCTTGCTGTCAGCTGGTGTGTTCATCCCTGCGGCTCCCGGGTGCGTCCCCGGATGGGGCTCGCACGGTCCGGTCGTGGAGAATACAGGTCGAAGGCGCCGCGGTCGACTCAGGCTCGCAGCAGACGAGCCACATGCGCGCGTTCCCAGGCGCAGGCCCGCTCGTAGAGACGGAATGCCTTCTCGCGCTCGCGGAAGATCGGCGGGTGCAGAGCCGCGCGGCCGTTGTCGCGCACCGGAGGGATCAGATGGTGAAGCATCTCGTGGTAGATCACGAAGGCCACGAAGTAGCGAGGCACCCAGGTCCGGTCGAGCACCGGATGGATCGCTATCAGACGCTCCATCGCGCTGTACGACCCGAGCTTGATGGCCTTGCGCGGCTTGTCCTTGCCGCGAACCGGACGGCGAGCCCAGGTGATGAGCGCGTCGACCTGCCCCTCGAAGTACTTGTCGTTGAGCTGATGGAAAATCGCCAGCAGATCGTGGTGCTCGCCGCGCGTCAGCAGCTTGGTCCGCTGCCGACGAGTCGCCCGGATCCGGTGCAGGTTGTCGTTGATGTACCTGCCCACCAGAAAGGACGCTTCCCGATCGGCATTCACCACGTACCGCACGAGCGCGTCCTGCACCGCCGCCGGAGCATCGACGAACATGTGGTGGACCCGAACGCGGAGCAGCCCGTCCCGGCGCGAATGGCGGATCATGCTGCGACGGTTGTCCGTAATGGACAGCAGTACCGGCTCGGCGGCTGCGGCCGCCAGGCGGCGCTCGAGCAGCTGGCGCGCGCCCTCGTGCACGAAGATCTGCGGCTGGCCCGCAGGAAACACCATCTCGAACTGCATCAGCGACGGGTCCGGGACCCGGACCACCGCTTGCGCCATCTTCGGGATCGACCGCAGGGCTCTCCCCGGACGCCGTCGTGAGGAACGGCTGCTGTCGGGCTGCCGGAAGGGAAAGGAGAGCTGGCCTGCCATGAAAACCTCTCCTTGGCGTACGAGACAGGTGGGGGGCTGTCAAGCTCGGTTCAGGGGAGTTTTGCGCAAGAGTCGTGCCACGCCACAACCTGTGGAAAACATGTGGGTCAGCCTTGGAGGAAAGCCCCCGCCCTCAGCGCTTCGAACCCTGCGGCCCGCCGCCCTGCAGAATCCGCGGACGCCACTCGATGCGCTCGCCCGGCGGTGTGCCCGCCGACGAGGCCCTCCTGCCAGCGTCCGCGTCGGCCCCACGCCCGCGCCCCGCATCGCCCGACCGTCCCGATGACGCCCGCGCGTTGCTCGCTCGGCGCAACTGCTGCCCTCGCTTGCGCTCCGTGTGGTCCACGACCTCGGGCACGTCGATCTCGATCTCGCCGTCGCCCGTCACCTGCGACTGACACGCAAGACGCGCCCCGATCACCTTCGCCACGTTGCCCAGGTGCGTAATCTCCTTCGCGTCGATCGGCGAGAGCAGCTCGCGACCCGACAGCACCATGATCCGGCACAGCCCGCACACGGCCCTGCCTCCGCAGGACGTGCTGATCGGATGCCCCGCCGCCTGCAGGGCCGCCAGTAGACTCGTGCCTGTCGGTGCGTCGAACTCCACGTCGGATCCGCGAACCTTGATTCGGGCCATGATGATGGCACCTGTCCTAGTTCACTCCGCGCTCCCCGGCAAAGGGATCGTCGCTGCCGCCGCTCTGCACCCCGCGGGTGCCCGCCCCGCGACGACGATCACGCGCCGTAGGCCGCGATGATCTCCTTCTTGCCCTTGCCCAGGATGTCGTACTTCTTGCCCACCTTGACGAAGGCCTCGATCGCCTGCTCCAGGTGGCTGCGGTCGTGCGCCGCGGACAGCTGCGTGCGAATCCGCGCCTGGCCCTTGGCCACCACCGGAAAGAAGAAGCCGATGACATAGATGCCCTCGGCGAACAGGTCCCGCGCCATGTCCTGCGCCAGCTTTGCGTTGTAGAGCATCACCGGCACGATCGCGCTGTCGCCCGGCTTGACGTCGAATCCGGCGTCGGTCAGCATCTTGCGCCATACGCGGGAGTTGTCCTCGAGCTTGTCGCGACGCTCGGTGGACGAGCCGATGAGCTCGAGCACGCGCAGGGCGCCGGCCACGATCACCGGGGCGACGGTATTGGAGAACAGGTAGGGCCGCGCGCGCTGCCTGCACATGGCCACCAGCTCGCGACGTCCGCTCACGCAGCCGCCCGACGCTCCCCCGAGCGCCTTGCCCAGCGTGGTCGTGATGATATCGACCCGCCCCATGACGCCGGCGTGCTCGTGCGTACCGCGCCCCGTCTTTCCGATGTAGCCCGTTGCGTGGGAGTCGTCGACGAACAGCATGGCGTTGTGCTTCTCGGCGAGATTGGCCATCACGTCGAGCCGCGCCAGATCGCCGTCCATCGAGAACACGCCGTCCGTGATGATCATCCGGAAGCGCTTGTCCTGGTGCTCGATCAGCTTCTCCTGCAGGTGCTCCATGTCGGAGTGCTTGAAGGTGTCCTGGGCCGCCTTGCACAGACGCATCCCATCCACGATCGACGCGTGCACCAGCCGGTCGGCGATCATGACGTCCTGATCGGACAGCAGCGCCTCGAACACGCCGGCGTTGGCGTCCAGGCACGAGGGGAACAGCAGCGTATCCTCGGTTCCGAGGAAGCTGGTGAGCTTGGCTTCGAGCTGCCGGTGGAGGTCCTGCGTGCCGCAGATGAAGCGCACGGACGACAGCCCGTAGCCCCGCGTGCGCAGCCCTTCCTGGGCCGCCGCGATCACGTCGGGGTGGCTCGACATGCCCAGATAGTTGTTGGCGCACAGGTTGATGACGCGCCTGGGCGCCGCGCCCTCGGGGAACTCGACCTCGATGACGGCGTCTTGCGAGGAATGCAGATAGCGCTCCTCCTTGAACAGGCCTGCCTGCCGAATGCCCTCGAGCTCGTTGCGATAGAACCCACGCGCCTCGGGTGAAAAGCCCATGATCCCTCCTCGTCCGCGGTCGCCTGCGCCTCGCGGCGTCACTTGCCCTGGAACCTGCGTACCAGCTTGGCGATGTCACCCACCGTGTCGAACGCCTCCGGAGACGCGTCGGCGTCCGGAATCTTCACCTGGTACTTCTTCTCGAGGAAGCGCTTGAGCGACACCATCGAGAACGAGTCCACGATGCCGCCCGTGATCAAGGGCGTGCCCACCGTCAGCTCGATGTCGTCGTCCTCGAGGTATTCCCTGGTAACGTACGCGAGTATCTCTTGTTCCAGCTGATCCATGACGTGCTCCGATCGAGGTGCTACTTCCGTCCGAATCTCGTCAGGAGGAAGTCGCGGAACGGTTCGTAGGCGGTTGTTGCGCTCTCGAAGTGCTCGGGCTTGCCCTCCAGTCCGGCCAGCGCCTGGGGCACCGGCGGGTCGATCCCCAGCATCGATTGGATTTCGTCGGGGAACTTCGCCGGGTGCGCCGTCTCCACCGACACCATCAGGCTCCCTGTCTGCTCCGGGTGCGCGGCCTGGTAGCGCCCGAGCCCCGCCCAGCCACACGCGCCGTGCGGCTCGAGCAGCAGCCCATGCTTCTCGTACGCCTGCTTGATCGTGGCCCGCGTCTGCGCGTCGTCGACGCTCGTGGCGAAGAAGTCCCCACGCATCCGGCCCATGTCCGGCTTCTCGCGGATCGCGCCCGTCTCGTCCATCCACCCGCCGTACGCGTCGACCAACCGCGCCAGGTTCGACGGGTGCCCCACGTTCATGGCGTTCGACAGGCACACGAGCGACGGCACGATCTTGCTGTAGGTACCAGTCTCGAAGAAGCGCGGGACTTCGTCGTTGGCGTTGGTGGCGATGACGATCTTGCGGATGGGCACGCCCATGCGCTTGGCGAGCACGGCGCCCATCATGTCGCCGAAGTTGCCCGAGGGCACGGAGAAGACGGCGGGCTCGGTGCAGCCCTTCTTCGCCAGCTTGACGTAGGCGTATACGTAGTAGACCGACTGGGGCAGCAGACGGCCGATGTTGATGGAGTTGGCCGAGCTCAGCCGGATGGACGACAGCGCCGGGTCCGAGAACGCGCGCTTGACCATCGCCTGGCAGTCGTCGAACTTGCCGTCGACGCCCAGGGTGGTGACGTTCTTGCCCAGGGTGGTCATCTGCCTTCGCTGGCGCGCGGAGACCTCGGCCACCGGGAACAGCACCACGCTCTGCACGTGCGGCACTCCATAGTAGGCGTGCGCAACCGCGCTGCCGGTGTCGCCCGAGGTCGCGGTCAGGATCACCAGGTCCGTGTCGCCTTGCATGATCGCGCCCATCCAGCGGGCCATCATGCGCGCGGCAAAGTCCTTGAACGAGGCGGTCGGGCCGCGATCCAGCCGCATGACGTAGGTGCGATCGACCACGTGCTCCAGGGGCACGGGATAGTCGTACGCGTCCTCGCACAGGGCTTGAAGGCGGGCGTCGTCGACCATGCCCGCGGTGAAGCGACGAAGGACAGCGTGAGCGATCTCGGCGTAGGAGCTGTCGACGAGGGCGGCGAGCTGTTCGGAGGTGAAGGCGGGGATGGTCCGGGGCATGAACAGTCCGCGGTCCGAGGCCTGGCCCTGGAGCAGCGCATCGGCCAGGAGGACGTCTTCGACACCGCGATTGGTGCTGTAGAAACGCACGGGCTGGGTGGTCATGGTGCAGGATCTCCTGGGGCGATGGACACTATGCGGTCGCACCGACCGGCGCAAGCCGGCAACGGGCGCGCACAAGAACGCTTCATGCTCCGACTGCCCGGCCCGGAGCCGTCGGGTCACTCGCGCAGCGAAGGAGTCGGCGGGAAGTCACGCGTCCACTTCACCCGGGTGGAGTTGCGGACTTGCGCTCACCCCTCCCGCATCAGCGCATCGATTGACTCGGCTTCGAAGATGGCGTCCACCCACCGCTCCAGCTTTTCGGACGAGGCCGCCTCGATTCGGCTGCGCAGGTCGTCGGGCACGCCGCCGAAGCGATGCTGGACGAGCCGCAGCACCATCGCCCGCTGGCCCTGGTCGCGGCCTTCCACGCGGCCTTTCGCTTCGCCCTCCTTGCGCGCCGTGTTCAGCTCGAACTGGTAGAGCAGGAACGCCTCCTCACGCTCTTGCGCGAGCCGCTGCGCTTCCGGGTCGGCCGACAGCCGCTCCAGCGTTTCGTTGGCTTTCGCCAGCACCGGATCGCTCATCCCCAGCTCCTCCCGCTCGCTCTGCTCGCTCGTCGCGAAGAACCGTCCCCACCGCGCGAGTTGGCCGTCCTGCCAGCCCACTGCGTCGAGCGTTCGTGGAACCTTCGGCAGCTCCACCATCTGCAGCTCCAGCCCATCTTCCAACGCCGCATGGTCATGCACCTCGGTCACCCTGAATGTGGAATGGAACCGCTCGCAAGGCAACTCCCCGTAGCCCAGAAAGAACACGCTGACGCATCGCGTGAGCTCCGCGTATTTCGTGCCCCGGACCAGCTGCGCGCCGTACAGACGCGCCCAGTGGTACAGCACCCGCTTGCGCATGCCCGCTCGTCGGTCGGCCTGCATCTCCACGTTCACCTGCTCGCCCGACCGCAGCCGAACCCGCAGATCCAACAGCACGCCTCGGTCGCCGATCGTCCCCTTTTCGAGCTCGGGGTTGAGCACGTCCACGGCGCTGATCGGCGACGGCGGTTGGAGCACCGCGGTCAGCAGCGCGGTGAGCAGATCCTCTCGGCCGGGCTGGGTGAACAGGAGCTTGAAGACGACGTCCAGGGTCGGGTCGAGGAGCTTGGGCATGGCGCCAACGCCAAGAGCGCAAAGCATGCCAGACTCCAAGCCACGAATTCGGCGCAGATCGCGGGTGAGGCTTGTGTCGGCCCGCCACCCGTACGCGCCCCCGGAACGTCGCGACGAAGCGAAAGGGGCTTGAAATGGGCTCCGGATCGCTCAGGTGGCGATCCGCCACCCGATTCGGCGGCCGCCAGCCCCTGGCTGGACGCCGCCACCGGGATGCTGCTGTCGCGGTCCAGCATCAGCCAATGCCGATCGAACAGGCCGCCCCGAGGCCAGGCTCTGCGCCAGGTGCACACCGATGCTGTCCTCGATCGGCATCATCGATCCATCATGTAGCAGCACTCCGGGCATCACGCCCGTGGCGGTGTGCACGAACACGCGCGTCCGACAGCCGTTCTGCCCCAGCGCACGGGCCCTCCGTCGGTGTCCCATGTCAGCACCGTCAATCCGGCGGCGTGCCCGGCCCCAGCGAGTCCAGGCGGATGCGAACGATGGTGGTGCCCCCAAGACCACCTGGCTGGAGCATGCCGGCAAACACGAAGATCTCGTCCTGCGTGAAGCCAAGGACGGTACTGAATGTCAATGGATCGGTCTGCGGTGATCCAGGTATGACCCAGGAGTATCCGTCGGACAGGCGAACCAGGAAGATCGAGTTCGCCATTGGGCTGCGGAACGTTGAGTCCCGCGCCGCGTACCCGAACCCGACCGCATACCGGTCGGTGCTCATGCCCCGCACGTCCGACCGCAGCCTGTGTGCGGTCGCCTGCACCTGCGCGGGGTCGGTCGTGTACGGCGCTGTCCACACCTCGGGCTTCGGCGGGTCATTGGTGCACGCATTGGCGCCCTCGCTGTAGGTCCAGACCATGTCCTTGCCGTCGGTGCCGAAGTTGCTAGCCCCCCGTGTCGGGTCCCCGTACCAGCGCAGCAGCGGCCGAAGGCCGTTCTGCAGGTTCCACGACATGACCCCGCAGAGCGAGAGCGTGTTGACGGCGGAGAACACGTCTCCTCCGATCACGGTGGCCTCATGGGGCGGCAGGTTGTCGGGATCATCTCCTGCGTAGTAGACGGTGTGCGATGTCGTCAGGTCCCATGACCAGGCCGTGTGAACCCCCGTTCCCAACTCGACCAGCCAGTGCGACGAAATGTACCAGTGAGGCGTGGAGTCGTCTGGGTTGAGGCGAAGCACAGTGTCCGGCGTTCGAGAATCGGTCCTGCCGCCCACAACGCCTGGCTCGAACATGCCTTGGCCAAGTCCGGTATGGGCCGCGATTGCGTATCGGTCGCTTGCGAGCCCGTGGTCCCAGAACTCGCAGCTAGAATGTTGCACGCTGGTCTGGAGCAAAGCGACAGACACGTCGCCATCGACATTGGCGACCAAGGTCAGAAACAGGTCCGGATTGTCATCCACGTAGATCCGTGTGAATAGCAGCGTCGGTGCGCCGCCTTGCGCGCTCATCGCCAACTGCGGGTGAGCGGCAATCCCGTATCCCTTGGTCGACCACGTGTCCTTCATTCGCTGGCACGAGATGTCCTGCGGCACGGGTGGCGGGCACGGCTCCCACTCGATCGGTGGCGGCATCGCCGCGTTCGGCCCCGGAACATACAGCGGGCACTGCGGCGACCACCCGGTCCACGCTTCCCATCCCACCGGCACCGAATCCGGATAGGCGTCGGGCGGGATCACCACCGCCTCGTCGGTCGGAGCGTCGTGCTCCGTCGCGGCGTCCGCGTCGATGCCCGCTTCGATGCCCCCTTCGAACGGGGCATCGGCTTCGCCGGCCGATGCGTCCGGCAATGGGCCGATAGGGTTGCTCGCTGCCGAGGAGCAGCCGCTGCACGCTTGCAGCGCGATCGCCGGCAACGCGCCCGCAAGCAGCACGACCGGCAGGAGCCGTGCTGCCGACCTGGGGCTCAGAAGCACTGTCCGACGTCGCTCCATGGGCCGTGCTTCCTCTCCAGCGTTGACAGGCGCACAACCCGAGGCAGCGTCGTGGGTCCTGTGGAGATCGGGAACGAGTAGCCGTCGGGGTCGACCGAGGGCGCCGTCGCGAGAGTGCCTTTGGCAACCCACACGCCTTCCACGTCAAGGTCGTCGCGGTCGCCAATCGCGATGCGGGCCACGACATGCTTGTTCGGCTGCTGGCTGGACGCCACGACAAGCATGCTGCCGTCGCGGTCCACCACCAGCCAGTGCTGGTCGAACAAGCCACCACGAGGCCAGGTGCCGAAAACGTCAGCTTCGCCCGTCCCGGGGCGCACCCGCACGATGCGTTCACGGCGATGCGAGCCTGTGCCGGTGTCCTCGATGACCCACAACCGCCGGTCCACGGGCGACCAAGTCGCGGCAAGCACGCGCTCCGGCTTCCAGGCGGAAAGCGGAACCTGCTGCCACGCAGATCCATCCACGCCCGTCCACCAGATGTCGTGCAGCAGCTCGTGGGTCGTGGGGTCCTGCCCACCCACCAGGAACAGCCGGCCTGTCGAGCGACTGTACACCGCCTGAAAGTCATCACGCGGAGCAGGCCCGACCGCCGCAGCCTGCTGCGTGGCCGCCATTCCCACCGGTGCTTCGCCGTCACCGATACGCTTGATGTCGCCGGCTCCGTACGCCCGATGACCAGATAGAAAGACCTTCTGGGCGAGCTGTGTGCCGTCCGAGGACAGCCCGACCGCCGAGGGCATCGAATCACCCTGGCCGCTCAGCGGGTCGGGCTCGGCGGCGCTCACCCACGTGAGCCCCGAGGCCAGGCTCTGCGCCAGGTGCACACCGATGCTGTCCTCGATCGGCATCATCGATCCATCATGTAGCAGCACTCCGGGCATCACGCCCGTGGCGGTGTGCACGAACACGCGCGTCCGACTCCACCCGGGTGCAGTCCGGGCTTCACCCGGGTGGAGTTGGAGACAGCCCTTCTGCCCCAGCGCGTGGGCTGTTCGTCGGCGTTGTGTGTCAGCGCCGTCAATCCGGCGGCGTGCCCGGCCCCAGCGAGTCCAGGCGGATGCGAACGATGGTGACCCCGTTCAAACCACCCAATTGGGTATTGGCGACCGCGAACAGTTCCTGCTGGGTAAAGCCCAGCACTCCAGAGAAGGAAAACTCATCCGTGTTAGGCGAGCCGGGAATCGCCCATGCCGTCCCGTCTGACACGCGGACCACGAACAGGCCATGCGTGGTGGGAGTGCCAAACGTTGTCGTCCGCATCGCGTAGCCGAATCCCACCACGTACGGGGCGGTGCTCATGCCTCGTACGTCTGAGCGCAGCCTCCGGCCTGTCGCCTGCACCTGCGCCGGGTCGGTCGTGTACGGCGCTGTCCACACCTCGGGCTTCGGCGGGTCATTGGTGCACGCATTGGTGCCCTCGCTGTAGGTCCAGACCATGTCCTTGCCGTCGGTGCCGAAGTTGCTCGCGCCGCGTGTCGGATCCCCGTACCAGCGAAGCAGCGGCCGAAGGCCGTTCTGCAAGTTCCACGACATGACCCCGCAGAGCGAGAGCGTGTTCACGGCGGAGAACACGTCGCCGCCGACCACGGTGGCCTCATGCGGCGGCAGGTTGTCGGGATCATCTCCGGCGTAGTAGACGGTGTGCGAGGTCGTCAGGTCCCAAGACCACGCCGTGTGGCTCCCCAGGACGAACCGTACCAGCCATTGGTCGGAATGGTACCAGTTGCTGGCGTTGGAAATGTCCGGCGGGCGAAAGACGATCGTAGGATAGCGGTCGCTCAAGTTGCCTGCGAGTACGCCAAACTCCCGGGAAGGTCCTGGACCGGTGTCCGTGTCGGTGCTGATGACATAGCGGTGCGAGTCAAGCGATTCTTCCATGTAGCCGCAGCTATCTGCGTTGGAATTCGTTTGGAAGACCGCCGCATGCACCGGTCCGTCCGCGTCCGCTACCATCCGATACGTCTGACCCGGATCATCGTTGACGTACCACCGCGTGAACAGCAGCACGGGAGAGCCGGTGTCGGCGTCCAAGGCCAAATGCGGGTGGTACGTGATCCCGTTTCCCTTGGTCGACCACGTGTCCTTCATTCGCTGGCACGAAAGGTCCTGGAGCACGGGCGGCGGGCACGGCTCCCATTCGATCGGTGGCGGCATCGCCGCGTTGGGCCCCGGAACATACAGCGGGCACTGCGGCGACCACCCGGTCCACGCTTCCCACCCCACCGGGACCGAATCCGGATAGGCGTCGGGCGGGATTCCCACCGCCTCGTCGGTCGGAGCGTCGTGCTCCGTCGCTGCGTCCGCGTCGATGCCCGCTTCGAATGGCGCATCGGCTTCGCCGGCCGATGCGTCGGGCGATGGGCCGGTGGCGTTGCCCGCAGCCGAGGAGCAGCCGCTGCATGCCTGCAGCGCGATCGCCGGCAACGCGCCCGCGAGCAGCACGACCGGCAGGAGTCGTGCTCCCGACCTGGGGATCAGAAGCACTGTCCGACGTCGCTCCATGGGCCGTGCTTCCTCTCCAGCGTTGACAGGCGCACAACCCGAGGCAGCGTCGTGGGTCCTGTGGAGATCGGGAACGAGTAGCCGTCGGAGTCGACCGAGGGCGCCGCCGCAAGAGAGCCTTTGGCGACCCACACGCCTTCCACGTCGAGGTCGTCGTTGTCGCCAATCGCAATGCGGACAACAACATGCTTGTTCGGCTGCTGGCTGGACGCCACGACAAGGATGCTGCCGTCGCGGTCCACCACCAGCCAGTGCTGGTCGAACAAGCCACCACGCGGCCAGGTGCCGAAAACGTCGGCCTCGCCAGTCCCCGGGCGCACACGCACGATTCGTTCACGGCGATGCGAGCCGGTGCCGGTGTCCTCGATGACCCACAACCGCCGGTCAACCGGCGAGTACGTCGCGGCAAGCACGCGCTCCGGCCTCCAGGCGGAAAGCGGAACCTGCTGCCACGCAGATCCATCCACGCCCGTCCACCAGATGTCGTGCAGCAATTCGTTGGTGGTGGGATCCTGTCCACCCACCAGGAACAGCCGACCCGTCGAACGGCTGTAGACCGCCTGATAGTCCTCCCGGGGCGCAGGGCCAGTCGTCGCAGACTGCTGGGTGGTCGCCGCTCCCATCGGCGTTTCGCCGCCCATGCGACGGATGTCGCCGGCACCGTACGCCCGATGGCCGGAGAGGAAGACCTTTTCGGCGAGCTGTGTGCCGTCTGATGACAGCCCGATCGCCGAGGGCATCGACTCAGCCTGGCCGCTGAGCGGATCGGGCTCGGCGGCGCTGACCCACGTGAGCCCCGAGGCCAGGCTCTGCGCCAGGTGCGTACCGATGCTGTCCTCGATCGGCATCATCGATCCATCATGTAGCAGCACTCCGGGCATCACGCCCGTGGCGGTGTGAACGAGCACGACCTGCTGCGCCTCATTCACCGTCATGTCCGGGCCATTGACGATGGCGCCGCAGTTGTCGCAAGTGTCCGGCAGCTCGGTGGGGATCGGTCGGGAGCAGGTCTTGCACTCGTGCAGCACGAACGTGAGATCCCAGGAGGGAACCAGCTTGTAGTGCACCACCCTGGTGCGCTTGACCGGCCACAGGTAGGTCACGTGATTGGCCAGAGAGTTGGGGACCGGCGTCGAGTAGTCACTCGCCAGCCCGTGCACGCCCGTGCCGTAGGGGTTCTGGTCGGCCGGCGTCATGCCGACCGTGGTCTGGGCGTGGGCGAGAAAGCGACCTCCCGGGTCACTCGGGTCGGTGGGCGGCGCGGTGGGCGCGGTCGGGTACTGGCTCCAGCGATTGTGCCAGTACGCAAAGTCCCGGTCCCACTTCCAGGTGCGGGAGATGGGAGGATTGCTCGAGTAGTACGGGAAGGAGTCAATGGGATTGTCGGTACCCGGAAGGCCGAGACCGTCGGGGAAGGGCTCGCCAGGAAAGTCGTCTTCCTTCAGCCAGACTCGGTGCCAAGCGTCGAGATAGGACTCACCGAATCGGTTCGGCTTGATTCGGATGAGCGAGTCGCTGATGTTCGTCGGCTGCCGACAATCAACTGCTGGGAGCACCTGCACGCAGTATCGGTACTCGGTCCAATCTGGGTTGAGCGCGACCTCGACGCCTCGCTTCGAGGCGTCCGTCAGGTCAGTCGAACCGTGAGACCCGATGGGCTGCACCGACAGCGGGGACAGCTCGGTCTGGTAGACCGTCATCGTCCCGACGACGGCGCCGCCCCCAAGCGGGATAGTCTCGACAACTGTCGGATTGTCCTCCTGCTTGACCCTGAACTCGGGGCACGGAACGGGATCGCACTGGTCGCCCATCTCGCGTGCACCGAGAGCTTGCTCAGCCGCCACGTTGCAGTTGGACGGGAAGATCGAGCTGGGCACGGTGGGGCAGGAGTCGACCTGCTTCTTCACGCCGCCGCACTTGGCTGCACAGAACGCATTCGGGGATCCGGCAGTCTTGATCGTGCCGTCGCACCAGCCGCAGATGCCGTCCTTGTCGCCGTCCGTCCACGGGTTCGCCTCGTTCGGGTCGCATGGGCAGTCGTCGCAGGCATCGCCCACTCCGTCTCCGTCGCTGTCTGCCTGGTCGGGATTGCTGATGGCAGGACAGTTGTCGATGAAGTCCAAGACGCCGTCACCATCCTTGTCGTGGCGCTTGATCTCTGCTGCGATCCACGCGAGAGGCGCGGGACGGCTCGCACTGCCTTCCCACAGGAGGCTGGTATACACGGAGGCACCGCTCAGTTCCATCAGCGCCCCCGCGTTCCCGCAGCCGCCGAAACTCGAGCTGAGCACACCGATGATGGCTGGTTGCGTCAGCCCATCGCTCACGACGTGCCCCAGAAACATCGGTCCACCGGAATCACCCGCGCCGGTCGGCTTCTGCGTGACCAGCACGTTGTCCGGTCCGGCAGTGGCTGTTTCCTCGGCGTAGTGGCAGACGCCAGCGTTCTGACACATGCCGCCCGAGTAGTACAAGCCGTATCCGACGAGTGTGACGTTGGAAGTGTCGATCGGTCCTGGCGCAGCCGGAAGCGCAGCCACGGCGGCGTCGACCGGGTCCGCACCGAAGCACAGGGCCAAGTCCCTCACGCTCGCGCCCATGCTCGGCGAGAAAGTCTCGCCCGTTGGATACGGCTGGTCTATCGCCACGCAGTCATGAAACCCGGTGTCGTCGAATCCCATCTCCATGGCCGCAGCAACGCAATGGTACGCAGTCAAGTAGACGTTGGGATGTATTCGCGTCAGCGTGCAGGTCGCCTTTCCGCCACTTTTTGACGGGAACCACGTGTCGATAATGACGGAACCAAACGCGGGAACGGATCCGCAGACGTTCCCGGTCAGAGCCTGGCGCGTCGCGTTTGTGGGCTCCGTTTCTTCCACTGACGCGACCTCGGACGAACAACCGAGGAGCACCGATCCTATGGCGACGAATACCGCTGCGATCGTCGGGGACTGACGACCGTCAACTCGCCTGGAGCCTGGAGCCTGGAGCCTGGAGCCTGGAGCCTGGAGCCTCGACTTGGTTGGTCACTTGTCCCTCCTCACAGCCCACGTGGTGGGTACCAAGTTTGTCTGTTCTTGCGGACCCTCGCAGAAAGCGCCCATCACGTCAAGGGCGGGACCGACCCTTGCGCCGACACGGCCTGTTCCGGTCCTGGTCGGAAGCGCGGAGGCGACACCCCTGCGCCGTGCAACCGCTTCTCCGATCACGCGGGTGCGCACCCGAGAACGCCCGCGCTGGTTGCCTCTCGTTTCCCAGGCGCGGTAGGCTCATGCCTGCAGTCCGGGACCGAGGCGACGACACAGGGGAGGTCAACATGGCGGGCGACACCGAGATCACGCCGGGAATGCAGCGTTACATCGACCGCAACAACGCCTACCTGGCCAAGCGCGACCGCTACATCCGCGACGTGGTCAAGAAGCAGCGATTCGACACTATCGCGGTGCACGGCCTGTACACGATGGAGGACGCGCTCGAGGACTACCAGGGCTCGATCATCGAACCGATCTTCATGAGCACCTCGCAGGCCTACCGCGACTCGGACGAGATGGCCGCGGCCCTGGCCTATCTGATCCCCACCTGGTGCTACTCGCGCATCGCCAACCCCTCGACCTACTACTACGAGTGGACCCTGGCGCTGCTCGAAGGCTACGGCTTCGACGGCGAGACCTCGTGCGTGTCGACCTCGTCGGGGATGGCTGCGATCATGACCGCCGTGCAGCCGTTCCTGGTGCACACGAGGAACGACGTGCGCGAGCCGCGCAACTTCGTGGCGACGGCGCAGTGCTACGGCGGCACGTTCCAGCAGTTCAACGTGCGTCTAGCGCAGGAGCGGGCGATCGAATGCCGCTGGGTGGTGGACTCGACGAACCTGGACGAGTGGGCCTCGAAGATCGACGAGAACACGCGATTCCTGTACGGCGAGCTGCCGAGCAACCCGGGGCTGGGCTTCTTCGACATCGCGGCGGTGGCCGCACTCGCTCACGAGCACCATCTGCCGCTGATCGTGGACGCGACGGTGGCGACGCCGGCGTTGATGCGGCCCATCTGCCACGGGGCGGACATCGTGGTGCACTCGGCGACCAAGACGCTGACCACGAGCGGGTTCGGCGTGTGCGGTGCGGTCATCGCGCGCAAGGGGCTGGTGACCAACATCCCGAACGACGCGCTCAAGAACGACTTTGCGCTGTACACCAAGTACCTGCCCAACCGCGACTACGGTCCAAACCTGCACCCGATGCAGGCCATCCTGTCGCTCAACGACATGCGCACGTTGCGCTCGAAGGTCGACATGATGAGCCGCAGCACGATGAAGGTGGCGCAGTTCCTCCAGAAGCACCCCAAGGTCGAGAGCGTGGAGTACCTGGGTCTGCCCGATCACCCGCGCCACGAGCTGGCCAGCAAGTACATGTGGCTGGTGGACGCCGAGTACGACGAGCAGTACGGCAAGCCGGTCAACCGCTACGGACACCTGATGTCGTTCTGCGTGAAGGGCGGGGCCGGGCAGGCGCGTGTGGCCTTCGACGGGCTTCAGCGCATCTGGCGGGCGACGGACCTGGGGCGCATCAAGAGCGTCGCGACCATCCCGGCGATATCGACGCACCAGCAGCAGGGGGAGGAAGGGCGCAAGCTCGCGCACATTCCGCCGAACATGGTGCGGCTGTGCGTGGGCGGTGAGCACCCGGACGACGTGATCCGGGATCTGGATCAGGCGCTGCACCGGGTGAAGTAGGGCGGATCGGCGGTCAGCGTCCCAGGAACATGCTGAGCAGCGGGTGGCCCGGGTCGAGGAACACACCCGAGGCGGCGGCTTTTTCGGTGAACGGCCCGAGGCCGCCCGCGGGCACGTCGCTGCCCGCATAGGCGAACAGCGGTGGAACCGACGAGTGGGCCTTGGTCGAGCAGGGCGTGGGATGGTCGGCAGCGACCAGAATGCGCCAGTCCTTGTGCTTGCGCAGGGCCTTCAGCACCGGGCCCACGACGAGCTCGTCGATGCGCTCGAGGGCTTTTACCTTCTCCCGTGCGTTGCCCAGGTGGCCGGCCTCGTCGGCGGCCTCCACGTGAACGACGACCAGGTCGTGCTCTTCGAGGGCCTTGACCGCGGCCTCGCCCTTGCCTTGGTAGTTGGTGTCGATGTAGCCGGTGGCGCCCTGCACGGGGATGAGCTTCAAGCCCATGAGCACGGCCATGCCGCGGATGATGTCGACAGCGGTAATGCACGCGCCGGACACGCCGAAGCGATCGGCGAGGGTCTCGAGGTGCGTGGGCCGTCCCTGGCCCCAGAGCCAGATGTTGGTGGGCGCGGCATGGCCGGAGGCCAGGCGCGCGGCGCGCACCGGGTGATCGGCGATGACCTTCGCGGCCAGGTCCATGATGCGCAGCACGCGATCGACGCCTTCTCCGCGGGGAAGATTCGTCGCCACGGGCTGGTCGGGAATGTCGTGGGGCGGAGCGCACGTCAGCTTCAGGTGGGCGGCGTCGGACAAGAGCATCAGGTTGCGATAGGACACTCCCGCGTAGAACTCGCAGCCCTCGGACTTCAGAGCGTCGTTGAGCGCGGCCACGAGCCGATCGGCATCGGGCTGGGGAATGTGGCCGGCCGTGAAGTCGGCCATGCGACCGTCGGCGATCGTGACGAAGTTGCAGCGGAAGATGAGCTGGTCTGGGCGGACCGAGAGGCCTTTGGCCGCAGCCTCGAGCGGTGCGCGGCCGGAATAGTAGCGGTCGGGGTCATAGCCCATCAGCGTGAGTGTGCCTACATCGGTTCCGGCGGTGTATCCGGGTGGAATGGTCACCGCCAGGCCGAGGCGTCCGGCCCGCGCAATTTCGTCCATGTGGGGAATGCGAGCAGCCTCCAAGGGCGTTTGCCCACCCAGCTCGGGTAGCGCCTCATCCGATGCGCCATCGGGAAGGATCACGGCGTATTTCATGTCTTGCACCCGGTTTCGTCGACGAGGCGCGGAGTATAGGAACCGCCTCCCCCACCGTCAACGACGCGGCGGGTGCGCAGGCGAGCCGCGCGCGCGAGGTCTGCAGCCGCGGGCGGCGTGCGAAAAAGCTGCCCCTCGGGCGGCGGGGCGCAGTATAGGATCGCGCGCCACGTCGATAGCGGTAGCGCCACGTCCCATCGGTTGAAGCCACGAATCATGTCGTCCCCCTCGCGCAGAATCGGTATTCAGCACTTGCCCGCGCTCGACGGTCTGCGCGGGCTCGCGGTGGTGGGGGTGCTCCTGTTTCACGACGACCGGCTGCGCGGCGGCTACTTGGGAGTGGACCTGTTCTTCGTGCTGTCGGGGTATCTGATCACGTCGCTGCTTCTGGCGGAGTGGAAGTCGTCGGAGCGAATCGATCTGAAGGCATTCTGGGTCCGCCGGGCCCGGCGTCTCTTTCCGGCGCTGCTCGCGTTGCTGCTCGGCATATCCGTGTATGCGCTGCTGTTCGCCGCGCCGGCCGAGCTCGGGCAAATCCGCGGTGACGCCATCGCTACGCTGCTGTACGTCGCCAACTGGCACACAATCGCACAAGGCAAGAGCTACTGGGATCTGTTCACGGCGCCCTCGCCTCTCGAGCACACCTGGAGCCTGGCCATCGAGGAGCAGTTCTACCTGCTCTGGCCGCTGCTGGTCTTTGCCGTGCTTCGCCTCTCGCGCGGCTCGGCCAAGGTGCTGCTGGCGGTGGCCTCCGCGCTCGGGCTGGCGTCGGCCGCGGCGATGTGGCTGCTGTACACGCCGGAGGCGGCGTCGCGCATCTACCAGGGAACAGACACGCGCGGCTCGGCCATCCTCGCGGGCGCCGCCTTGGCCTGCGCGCTGTCCGCGTGGGGAACGCTGGAGCAAGGCTGGGCGATTCGACTGTTGGATATCGTCGGCCTGCTGGCCCTGGCGGGCCTGGGCGCGGCATGGGTCCTGCTCGACGGCCAGAGCGACTTTCTGTACCAGGGAGGGTTCTGGCTGACCGAGCTTTCGGTGCTGGTGCTCATCGCGTGCGCGGCGCACGGCGGTCGCAGCCTTTTGGCGCGGCTGTTCGCCTTTCGGCCGCTGGCCTGGATCGGACTCATCAGCTACGGCGTGTACCTGTGGCACTGGCCGCTCTACCAGATTCTCACGGAGGAACGTCTGGGCCTGGGCGGAGCGGGCCTCACGCTGCTGCGCCTGACTGCCACCTTCGGCGTGTCGATCGTGTCGTACTTCGTGCTCGAACAGCCCATTCGCAAGCGCGGAATCCCCTGGGGACGGCCCGTCGTCGTGGTGCCGGCCGCCGCGACGGCCGTGGTCGCGGCCATCGTGCTGTCGACGTCGCGCACGTCCACGGCCTCGGCGAAGCCGTCGCAGGCACAAGCGGCGGAGGCGCTCCGGGCGGTTCCGGCGGCGAGCGCGGCACCCGGGAGCATGACGCGGATTCTGGTGCTGGGGGATTCGGTGGCGGCAGCGATTGGGGAGCGACTGCACGCTGTGCGCGAGGGATCGGGGGCGGTGATCGTGGACCGGGGTGTGGGCGACTGCAGCCTGCTCGAGGGCGTGATTCCGATGCGGTCGCTCAACAACCGGGCGCACGACGGGGGAAACTGCGCGGCAACGTGGGAGAGCGACGTGCAGGAAGTGCACCCGGACGTGACGCTGGTCGTGCTGGGAGGGGGCTTTTTTGCACGAGGCAAGATCGAGGGACGATGGCAGCGGGCGTGCGACCCGGCGTGGAGCAAGGCCTATGGCAAGGAGCTTCGGAGCCGCCTGGCGGCCATTCGCCCCGGCGCCGGGCACTTGATGCTGACCGTGGTGCCGTATCCGGTCGGCTTGTGGGTAAAGGCCAATCCGCACAAGCTGGTCGACTGCTTCAATGACATGCAGAAGGCCGCCGCGGCGAAGGTGGCGGACGTGGAGCTGCTGGATCTGCAGGCACAGCTGTGCGGCGACGGCCAGTGCGAGCTGAAGAGCGGAGGCGCGCCGATTCGTCCCGACGGCGTGCATTTCGATGGGCCTGGTGCCGAGGAGATCTCGCGCTGGGTGCTGGGGCGTGTGCTGCGCGGCGAGCAAGCCGAGGCGCCGCTGGCCGTGCCGGCCGCCTCGGCGCTTTGAGGTGATGGCCCGCTCGGTGGTTGGGCCGGGGCGGATGCGCGTAATGGCTTTCGCACTCCGGGATCGCCGTCCCCCGGTGAGCGCGGGAACGCTTGCCGCGGTTGACATCCCGATCGGGTCTTGCCTAGCGTCCGGCTCCCCGCGGTTGGCTCACGCGCGGGATTCTGAAGAGGTGCTGCGATGATCCGAAACCTCGTTCGTCACGGAAAAGATGTTGTACAGCCCACGGTCCTGCGCGTCGTGAGCGACGATCGGGTGATGAAGCTGGCCGACGCGTTCATGACCGCGCCGGGGCGTTTCCGCGCAGCGGCGGGCAAGGCCGCCGAGGCCTAGCAGGACCCCATCCGAAAAACCTTCCGGAAAACTAGCAGCTAGGAACAAGCAACAGGAACGCGAACACGGAACGCCAGCGAAGCTCGGCGGCGAAACGAAGGGCACCAGAGGTCGCGTGCGGCCGATTTTCGATCGATTCTCTGTTCGAATTCCCGTGTTCCTGTTCCTAGTTCCTAGTTGTTTTCTGCGCGATGGGCTTTTCGGATGAGCTCTAGCTC
>JAJZQG010000086.1 GCA_021847645.1 Myxococcales bacterium | reverse complement strand
ATAGCGAGAAACGGCGTCCATGCCCTGCGGATAGCGCAGGCGAGATAAGAACGCAAGAGGAATTTGTCGCGGTTTGCACCTGCCGTGTGGGTGCCTGTCCGTTCACGCTTGCCGAGAGGACACGATGTTTCTGGTGCCGGAGCCCAGACACGGCTATCCGTACATGGCATTGCTCGCCCCACTTGCCGTTTTCGGCACGTCCCGCGCGAAGTGGAGGGCGCTAAGGTACTTCCTGGGCGGGGTCGTCGCGATCACGCTCGCCTTCGGGCTCAGGCAGGCTTTCCTTCTAGGCTCGGAGTCGATGGGTGCGCGGGTGTTCCAGGAGCGCTACCAGATAGCTCGGAGCTTGGTGTTCAACCTGCAAGCAGCCGATTCTGAGGGTTGCCGTGAAACCTACGTGTTGAACAATGCTGCGGAGTACGGCGCAGTCGCAGACTTGCGACGTTTCGCCAAAATGAAAGGGCAACTGACCAACCTCACAACAATTGACGGACGGATTGAGCGGCCACCATACGAGCCTGGCGGCGGCGACCTCGCTCCAGACGTGAACCGGCTAGGCACGGCGGTCTCAATCGATTCCAAAATCCCCTCCCGAATGCGCTACATCATGAACATACCGAAATGGGACGACGCGTGTTCAGTGACGAGACAGAATATGAAATTCGACTTTCCAGAGGCTCGGCAGGGCCAGGGCCTAGGCCACCGCGTTCGAGTTGTTATATCGCACCCAGGGCCGGATGCTTGCTTGGTTCGATATGACTTCTCGCGCAACCAGTTCGTGACACAGCGCTTGTGATGGGTGCAGAGCCCACTTTGTACCGGTGTCAGGCCTCCTGCCTGCGTAGTGCGCGAGCACGCCGCGCAGGCGCAAGGGCGGCCACGCCGGTCACGGCGTTAGTTTGCTGCTGTGCAGTAGTCGAAGTATTCACGAGCAGGTTGCCTTGCCGGGGACACGCTGCGCACTTTTCCTAGCGCAATGCCGGTCACTCTAGCGGGCAAGGATCGACTCTGCTCAGCGAATGTAAGCCCACTTCGATTTCGAGCTGCATGGGGCAGCGTCGCGGCGGGCTGAACGCCGACGGCCTTGCTCGATGCGCTGTTGGTCTCCGCCGCTGGCAAGCACCCCGAAAACCTGGCGCGGCTCCGCCGGCAGATTCCGGAGCAATGGGTGCAGCACTGTTTCAGCGCCGCCGGGACCGTCACGCTTCGGCGACGGCGACTTCCGGCGGAATAGGTCGCGCGGCTCGTCATCGGCATGGCTCTGTTTCGCGATCGGCCTCTCGACGACGTGGTGCGAAGCCTGGACTTGGTGCTCGACCCGGAGCGCGGAGAGCTGTCTCGAGCGGTGGTGCCACGGGCCAGAGCCAAGCTCGGTGAAGCGCTGATGCGGCGGCTCTTCGAGATGACGGCGGATGCCTGGGTCAACGAGAGTGACGGCTTCTATCGCTAGCGCAAGCTGGCCGTCTTCGGCGTCGATGGCGTCACGCTGCGGCTGCGCGACAGCCCCGAGAATCGCCAGTACTTCGGCCGGGCTTGCGCCGGCTGGCGCGGTTCTGGCCGCTATCCTCTGGTGCGCGCCGCCGCGCTGATGGTACTGGGGTCGGACTTGGTGGCCGGGATCAGTGTTGGTCCGTACCGCGAATCGGAAACGAAGGACGCCGAGCATGTCCTCGGTCTGCTTCCTGCCGACGCGCCCATGATCGTCGATCGCGGTTCTCGAGCGCAGCGTTGCTCCTGGGTACCCAGCGGTCGGGTTCGAACCGTCAGTGGGTCAACCGCGCCAACAGCAATCCCCAATATCGAGTGTCCCACACGCTCGGCCTCGGAGACGCGCTTGACGAGTTGGACGTCAGCAAGACGGCCAGGGCCAAGGACCCGCCGCTGCCCGCCGCCATGCGCGCTCGCGCGGTCAGGTACCAGCGACCCGGGGAAGAGCCGCAGACGCTGCTGACATCCCTGACCGATCGGCGCCAGTATCCCGCCGGCGAAGTCGAACTGCTCTACCATGAACGTTGGGAGCTGGAGCTGGGGTACGGCGAGGCGAAGACCGACATGCTTCAAGGCCTCGAGTGCATCCGCTGCAAGAGCCCCGAGTTGGTCAAGCAGGAGCTGTGGGGAATCTTCCTGACGTACAACTTGGTCCGACTTGAAATGGATCGCGTGGCCAGGGAACTCAAGCTCGAGCCCACGAAGATCAGCTTCGTGGCAGCGCTGCGCCTCATCCGGGACGAATGGATGTGGTCCAACCTCGCCAGCCCTGGAGCGATTCCTCGCCATCTGCTGAACCTGCGCGCGCGCGACCGCGGCTTGCCCGGCGCTGTGAAACCGAAGATGAGCGAGGAAGCATAGGGCAAAGAACGCCGTCAGTCAAAGCCTCGAGCGATGTCGCCGGAGGCCGACGGCCGTAACGCCACGTCCGAAGCAGGTAGGAGGACCCTGTCCTACGGCAACGCCACTCCGAAAGGCCGTTGCCATGATGTCCTGGCCCATCAGGCCCGCTCACGAAACGGAATGTCCAAGCTAGGAGTCGCTATCGCCCGGCCGACGGCCCAGGCCCGGGTTCGCGCCCGAGTCGCCCCGCGTCTGCTCGGACGACTGGTGGGCGTGGTGCTGCTGTTGTCCTTTCTCGTCGTGACGAGCGAAGTCGTTGTTCCCTCGTCGATAGCAACGACCGCACCGCTGCTCCGCTGGCTTGCTTTGGCACTCGCAGCCATTGTCGCGCTCGCGTCGTCGCGAAGGGTTCGACCGTCGGCCGCTGCGCTCGCGTGGCTGCTCAGTGGGATGTACGCCTTCGGCACCCTCGTGTACTCCTTCGACGTACCCGCGACGGTGTTGCGCTCGGTCGCCTTCACGGCGACGGTCGTTGCTGCGTTTTGGGCAGGGCGAATCGTGACGATGAGCCGTCAGGTCTCAACCCACCGAGTGATGGTGGCCGGCGCTCTGTGGTGCACGGCGCTGGCGGCTGGCGGCGTCGCGCTGCAGTTCGCCGGCGTTGGCGACGTATTCTACCACGGAACGCCGCTGTTCCGTGCCCTGTACGTCCATCCCAACACACTTGGCGCGGTGGTCCCGATGTGGGTTCCAGCAGCGCTATGGTGGCGCGACGTCAGTCCGGCGCGCTCGTGGACTCGGCGCCTCGTCGGCGCCTTGCTGGCTGCAACTGCGCTCGCCCTGGTGGAATCGAAGGCACGCTCGGGGATCGGCGCCACCGTAGCGGGCGTTTCGGCGTACTACCTCGCGACGCGAAACGTGACGAAGCTCGCGGGTGTCATTGCGGTGCTGGTGGCCTTAGGCGGACTGGCGGCGATCGTCGCGCCTCGAATCCTTGGCGAATCGCGCGATGCGAGCGAAGCGCTCATCTACAAGGGCTCCGACGGTGACTTGCTGGCTTCGAGACGTGGCACTGTGGAAACCTCTTTGGCCAACTTCGAGCGTAGCCCGTGGTTCGGGTACGGCTTTGGAACGTCGTTCGGAGCGACCGACGGCGAGTCGGAATGGACAATTCGCGGTCTTTCGGGCCGGGAAAAGGGTAACGCATACGCCGGCGAGCTCGAGGAAGTAGGCGGGATTGGCACGGTGGTAATGCTAGTGCCGGTACTCCTGTTCCTCTCATCGTGGCGTAGTTTGATGAAGATGAAACGGAACGCTCGTCAGTCTGGCGCCGACCTGGCGCTTGCCGCCGCGGCGTGGGCGGGAGCCTTCGCTGGACTCGTGCACAACAACGGAGAGGCGACGCTCTGGTCGCCTGGCACCCCATTTGGAGCGACGCTGCTTCTCCTCGCGGGCATCGCCGACGGCCTTCTGCCGGACCGGGGAGGCCGAGCGTGAAGCCAGCCGCCACTCGCTGGGTCATCTTGGCGGGCGGGCTTTCGCCCTATACGCTCGAGCTATGGGAGCGCGTAGCCTCGCAACCTGGTCAGAAGGTCGCGCTCTTTCACATTCGCCGTGCTCCGCGCACTGACTTCGAGCACGAGAAGGGTCAAATGATCGCCCGGAGGGTTCGGGTGACGGAGATTCGCGGCGCGGCACAGGCGGCCCGCGTGGCACTCCGCCCGACTGCAATGATCCCTGATGTTCTGGTCTGTTACGGCCACTCTCCTGTCTACAACCTCGCCTCGAGCATTCTGGCACAGCTCCAGCGGAAGGCGCGCTGCGTAGCCTACGCGAGCGATGCGAACGGCATCGCGAAACTAGCTGAACCGCCGCGCGCGATGACCGAGATAGTCTTGCTGGCGCGCCGCGCCGTCATCGGGCGCACTTTTGACGTTGCGTTCACCCTCGGGCTGAGCAACAGCATCGCACACGGACTCTCGGGCATAGGCAAACTGGTGCCGATACCGTTGCTGGGGGTCCCTGAAGATGTGGCTCCCACAGAAGCTGCACCATCGGCGCTCGAACGTCGCATCGCCGAGTTGCAGCCCCCTGTCATCGCTGCGGTGGCCCGCCTGTCTCCGGAAAAAAATCTTGCGTCACTCGTGCGCGCGTGGCGAAGCGCGCGAGGTACCGGCACGCACGGCTCGCTGGTGCTCGTCGGCGAAGGTCCTGAGCGTAGCATGCTCGACTCGCTAGCAGCGGGGGAACCGAGTATTCAGTTCCTCGGCGCGGTACCGTATTGGCAAATGGGTCCGTTGTTTCGCCGGTTTGATGCGCTTGTACTACCCAGCTTGGTTGAGCCATGGGGCATCGTTGTTACTGAGGCGCTTTGCCACGGCATACCGGTGTTGGCATCTTCGCAGGTCGGATCGGCCACCAGCCTCGCGGCAGAGGCGCCCGGCGCGGTAATGATCGTGGACGCCGACGAGCGAATGCTAGAATTCGGGCTAGCAGCGTTCCTTGCACAGATCGAGAAGCACAAGGAAGCCGCGAGGCAAGCAGCGCCCCGCATTCGCGGCATGTACGGTATGCAGAGCATCGCCGATCGTCTGGTGCAATTCGGGATAAGCGTGCGCGACCTTCGCCGAGCCGGCGACGCGCCGGCGGACGGCGTGACAACTTGTTGACCTATCAGGGGCGGGCGGATGGGCAGAGCGCATGAACCAGCATCATTGACACGCCGCTCAGAGGAGTTGAGGCGGTTCCTCGCGGCGGCGTCGCCGGCCACGCAAGTCTCGGCAGCAGGCGGAAACGTTGGCTCGTCCTTGCTGTGGCCGAAGGTTTCGATCGTGATGCCCTCGTACAATCAGGTGGAGTACATCGAGCGCTCCATCCTCTCGGTGCTGAACCAAGGCTACCCAGGCGTCGAGCTGATTGTGATCGACGGTGGTTCGGATGACGGCACCGCGGAGATCATCCGGAAGTACGAGGATCGGTTGGCCTACTGGAGCACCGCGAAGGATCTTGGGCAGAGCGACGCGCTCAACAAGGGCTTTGCGAGAGTCTCCGGCGAGATCTGTGGCTGGCTGAACTCCGACGACCTCTATGCACCTGGCGCGATTCATCTCGCGGCAGCAGCCCTTCGTGCCAGCCCGGGCACACAAGTGTGTTTCGGGGACTGGTACGAGGTGGACCGCGCTGACCGGGTGCTTTCGTACAACTACGCGTTCGACTTCAATCTGCTGCACTTTGTGTACGAAGGCTTCCACCTCAACGCACAGTCGATGTTCTGGCGCAAAGCCCTCCACGAGCGGTTCGGCGAGTTCGACGTGGATCTCGCCCGAACCATGGACTACGACCTGATCCTGCGCCTCGGCATACTGGCGGGAGAAGCCGGCTTCCTGCGTCTGCCGCTTCCGATCGGATGCTTCCGGCGGCACGAGGCCCAGAAGACTCAAGGCTTCGACGCCAGGGTTTCTGCGGAGCACGTGCGCATCGCCGCGAAGAACGGATTTGGAGACAAGTTCAGCGCGGTCGGAAGCATCCGGCGTCTCATGTACCGAGCGCGACGCGCTGGTTGGTACGCCCACCGGGGCGGCGCGTCCTACTGTCTAGGAAAGGCGACGGGCTTGTGAGGCCGAACGACCGCCGATCGCGGTCGAGGAAGAAAGCTGGTTCACGCCCACCAACCGGGAACGGTCACGATCGGTACTACATGAGGAACCAAACCGTGTGCGACGTGGCCGTCATCGTACTCGCGTTCAACGAAGAACTGAACATCGAGCACGCACTCCAATCGGTCTGCGGATGGGCGCGTGAGGTTCACGTTGTCGACTCCGGCAGCACCGATCAAACACCCGCCGTCGCCGAGCGGTTCGACTGCGAACTTCACTACCACGCTTTCGACGACTATGCGCGTCAGAGAAACTGGGCGCTGTCCGAGTTGCCCGTGCGTTCCGAGTGGGTGCTGTTTCTTGACGCCGACGAATGGCTCCCAACGGCCATCAAGGACGAGATAGCAGCGACGATTGCGGGTAATCCGATCGAAAACGGCTTCTACCTGAACCGGCGGCTCCTCTGGATGGGTAAGTGGGTCCGCAGAGGCTACTACCCCACGTGGATTCTTAGGCTCTTCCGCTACGGGAAAGGGCGGTGCGAGCAGCGCGCGGTGAACGAACACATCGTCGTCGATGGGAAAGTCGGGCGCCTCAAGCACGACTTCGTTCACGAGGATCGCAACCCGATTTCCCGATGGGTAGCGAAGCACGACCGGTACGCAACAGCGGAGGCGCAAGCCCTGGTGACGCCGGGTACCGAGGATCCGGGCAACCTCTGGTCGGGGCAGGCGACCCGCAAACGGTGGATTCGTCGCCACATCTGGAACCGAATGCCGACGCTCGTTCGCCCGGTTCTGTACTACGGCTACCGCTACTTCCTGCGCGGTGGATTTCTGGACGGTCGGGCGGGCCTCGCCTACCACGTGCTGCAAGGCTTGTATTTCCCCATGCTCATTGACATAAAGTACCTGGAGCTAGTTCGCGGACGTGAAGCCAGACCTGCGCGCGTTCGTGATCCCCTCGGAGAGTAGTCAGTGTCGCCCATGTTGTCGCTCATACCTCGCGGGTGGGCGACGAGCAGCCCCGCAAGGCGCGTTGCGGACCTCGAAAGCCCTCGCCTTGAGGCCATGTGACTGCCGAGACCCCAGCGTCCACCGAACAGACACATCCGGCGCGCGGGCGAAGGGCGCGCTGACGCGAAGCCGGCACAGCGCGTCAAGAGCCAGCGAGATACGGAACCCAATGCACTGCGGGACCGAAGAACGCGGTCGACCGGATCCGAGCCGACTTGTGCTTGGACTCGGGACAATCCATCACTTGATGTCTCCCTGGTCCCGCGCACGGCTTCTTGAAGAAGCTATCGCCCGTGGAATTCGCGCGTTTGACGCAGCCCCCGCGTACGGCAACGGGCTAGCCGAAGTGGAACTCGGCAAGGTGACCCGTGGATTGCGAGCCTCGGTCGAAATCAACACGAAAGTGGGGATCCCAATAAGGATCTACCCGGCGTGGGCGAGATTCGGCTTTCCGGCGTTTCGCGCACTCGACATGGTCACAGCCGGACACCGTCAGCGCTATCGCCGGCGCGACTTTCGCGCGAGAACCATTGTCGAAAGTCTGGATCGCTCCCTGCTGAGACTCCGCACCGACTACGTGGATAACCTGTTTCTGCACGAGCCCCTTCAGCCCTTTGTGCCTGCTGAGGTCGAAGAAATCGACGAATGCGTTGCGCAATTGTTGAGACAGGGGAAGATCCGCGCTTTCGGAATAGCCGGCCCGGTGCGATACTGGGCCGGCCCAGCAGGAGTAGGGCCAGCCTCGGTCATCCAATGCCCCATGTCCGACCTACAGCTGCCCGAAGTTGTTGCCGCAGCCACCGGAAGCCCCTTCATTCTTTATGGCACACACCGCGCGTTTGCTGAGGCGCATGCGAGGATTCCCGGCTCGTATTCGACGTTCCTGGCCGAGCGAATGGCTGCTCTGCCGCGGGCGAGATTCATTGTCGGCACGAACACCGTCGCCAATCTCAAGAACCTAACGGATTGAGGAGATCTCGCGTGTCACATCGCTACGACCTGGTCGTGCTGGGTGGCGGAATTGTCGGTATATGGACCGCGCGGCAGGCCGCGGCGCGCGGAGCCCGCGTCGCTCTAGTCGAAATCGGTCCATCGTCGTTGGGCGATGAAGCGGCCCCCAAGCCGGCACTGCGCTTTTCGCGACGGGAGAACTTGGGCGCGACCCGCGCACGCCACCATGTGCTCACGGGCAACTCTCCGTACTGGGGCGGCGGCCTTTGTCGGAACGACTGCGAGACCCTTCGCGAGATGTTTTCTCTCGAGTCATGCGCCGTCGCCACGGCAAGGCTTGCTCGGCACTATGACGGGATCGAACGCACGCTGGGAATTACCCCGAGCCTTCCCTCGGCACAACCTCAACCACTGCTCGAAGAGTTGACGCTCTCCGAGATTGCTGTGCTCCCAGGAAAGCGTCGCGGCCTGTGGTCCGGCTTCGCGGAACAGGTGCGGCGGGGTCGAAGCGCGGTCACGTGCTTAGTCGCATCAACAATCAGCGAAGTGGCCAGCGACCCTCTTGGGCAGGTCAACTCGGTGACCGTTGAGCTGTCTTCGGGCAAGGTCGCTCGGCTTCAGGCGCCGCTCTTCGCATTGGCGATGGGCGTCGTCGACAGCAACCTCTTTGCCCTTCGCAATCTCGGCGGCATATTGTCCGAGGAGGCGAAGCGGTATGTGGGCACCCGGCTCCATGACCACTGGTCTGTACCGCTCGCGCGGATGCGGTGGAAGAACGGCACTCCTCTCTCCCAGCTATTCCCACCCAAGTTCTACCGGGGCGGGATTGTGGGTCGGCGCTCGTGCGACAGCGTCGGCTTCTTCCATTTCACCGCGAACCTCGATGAACTTCCTCCGTACGACCGGGTCAAGAAGTTCTTGTCCGTGCGCCAGAAAGGCGAGACGTTCGGACGCCAAGTGCGCGCTGCGTTGGGAACGGTAGGACGACCATTGCTCATGGCTCGGGCAGGCGTGCACTACCTTCTGGAGAGAGAGTTGTACATCCCAGACGGCTGTGAGATCACCTTGACGTTCGATTTCCAATCGTACGCATCAGCGCTGAATCGGATTGCCATCGAAGGCGACGAGGCTGTCCTGGACTGGGACATTCGCCCCCAGGACATCGACGCCTTTGGGCGAACCGTCTCTGCCCGAAGGGACTCGCTGTGCCGCGCCCTGTCGTCGCACGGCCTCGAGGTCGAGTGGCTGGCCGGGGACGGAGGTTCGGGCGCATCTGCGGAGTACCTAGGGAAGGCCGCCATCGACGCCTTTCACCTCGGCGGTGGATTGCAGGTCTGCGGAGCTGCGAACGATGGTGTCGTTGATTCCCGATTCGTCGTGCGTGGTACCACGAACCTGCATGTGCTGGGTACAGCGAACTTTCGGCGTCCTGGCCTGGCGAACCCAGTACTCACTCTGCTTGCGCAGTCCCAGCAATTCGTGTTCGAGCACTTCGATCAGGGGGCCGTACAATGAGTGGGGCGCCGCTTCGTTTCTTGGATCTGCTCGAGCTTGGTATGCTCCTGGCCGCCAAGGCGGATCGTCGGAAGCTCGCTGACCCGTCTGATGACGTGGAGTTTTATGAGGAGTTCTTTACCGACGTGGACGAAGGCGTGGCGTCTGCGCGAGCCGACTTGCGCAAGCAGGTACGCGTATCTGGGGTCATCGACGCTGTCCGCCGACACGTCCCGAAGGGTTCCGTGCTGGACGTGGGTTGTGGTATTGGTGAGACGTTGTCAGCGATGGCGACGCTGGAACACCTGGACCTCCACGGTCTCGAGTACTCGCAGGCCACTCTAGCGCGCGCCGCCAAGTTCGTGGGATCCCGCGCCCGCGTGCATCACGGATCTGCGACGGCACTTCCTTTCGACGATGGATCCTTCGAAGGCATTACTTGCGTGGAAGTGCTTGAGCACGTCGCGGCGGAGGGCCGGGTGCTGTCCGAGTTCCGACGAGTCCTCAAACTCGGAGGCGTGCTAGTGCTCACCGTTCCGTCTCGGCACTGGTTCCCTATACAGAAGAGCCTGATCGGCCACTACCGCCACTACGACCGTGAATCGCTCGAGCGGGTCTTGAGTGCGGCCGGCCTGGAAGTCATCGAATGGCTTCCGAACTACCCCAACTGGCATCGACTCGCGGACTACTCGTATGTCGCTTGCAGCGCGCTTTCGAGAGCCGCGAGTCGGCGCGGCCGACCTGCTTTGCCGACGACCGTGACACTTCCTGGGGCGTCTACCCCACTGCTGGAGCAATTGTTCCTTGCGCTCGAGCCACTCAGGAGACGGGAGTCCGCCCTCGACTACTCCGGCCTGCCGACGAGTACTTCGGTCGTGGCAAGGAAGGTCGGTCGCTAGGTGGCTCGGCGGCTCAAAGTCGTCCACATTGTGGGCACCATCTCCCTGGGCTCTAGCGGGCCCTCGAAGTCCGTACCCGCGCTCTGTCAGGGACTGGCCGCCGCCGGTGCCGATGTCGAACTGCACTATCTGGACTTCGGAGCCCGTCCGACTGTCCCGGGAGTCATCACCCACGCGTATGACCAAACCACGATCCCCGGCCTGCGCCACGCATGCTGGAGCACGAACATGTTGCGCGCGCTCTACGCGCGCGCGAGGTCAGACGTCCTGCTTCACAGCCACGGACTTTGGCACTTCCCCACCATCTATCCCGCGTGGCTCCAGGGGCTTCGTGGGTGCAAACTCGTGGTGTCTCCACGGGGAACCCTCGCCAAATGGCCGTTGCGACGGTCACGTTTCAAGAAGGCGATATCGCTTCGGATTGGCCAACGGTACGGGCTCGAGCACGCTGACTTGCTCCACGCCACCAGTGAGGCTGAAGCGGAGGATGTTCGTCGCTTCGGGTTGCGCGGCAACATCGTTGTGATTCCCAATGCAATCGAGGTGCCTCCTCTGACAAGACAGGGCTGTGATGCTCGGAGCGACGTGCGTACCGTGCTGTTTCTTGCGCGTATCCACCCCATCAAGGCGGTTGACCGCCTCTTGAGGGCGTGGGCGAAGGTCGAGCCCGACTTTGCCAAATGGCAGTTGGTAATCGCTGGCCCATCGGAATTGGGCTATCGCTCTCAAATGGAAAAACTCGCGCGCGAACTCCGGCTCGGACGAGTGACCTTCCCCGGCGAGCTGCTGGGAGACCACAAATCGGCCGCCTACCGCAACGCGGATGTGGTTGTCCTGCCCAGTCACCATGAGAACTTCGGGATGGTCGTGGCGGAGGCGCTATCCCACGGAAAACCCGTGATCGCGTCTCGAGGAACGCCCTGGGCGTGCTTGGTCGAGCGTGCAGCTGGCTGGTGGGTGGACAACGATCCGGAGTCTCTTGAGGGTGCCCTTCGCCAGGCTCTCGGAACCCCCCCGGCCCAGCTCGCAGCGATGGGAATACGCGGGTACGAGCTCGCGGCCGAACGTTTTTCGATTGCGGCTGTCGCGCAGCAGATGCTACGGGAGTACGAGAACATCGTCCGGCGGTCGCAACCGACATGATCGTGTCGGCTTCCGACGGCGCGAGCGCCGGCACTGTCATGGCGCTGTGCGACAGTAGGGTGTGTCCATCCGTCGGGACCGCGCGTCGCGGGCCTTTGGCTCTTTGGGGGCACAAGGCCAAGGCGGTCACGCGTCCACTTTCAAAGTCGGCGTACCCCAAGTGGGCCAACACCCGAGCCTTCGCAGACTTCCGCGTCCGCCGGGAAGCAGAGACGTCTTCGGAGGCGGCGGTGGCGGCCGTGCCCCGGAAAACTCTAGCGCGTGAGAGCTGTCGACGTTGTGCGGGATAGCGGGATTTCAAGGTAGCTTCCATCGGGCGTTCTTGGCGAACGCCACGGCGATACTCGCTCATCGCGGTCCCGACGACTGCGGCGAGTACTACGACGAGACGTCGAACGTCGGCCTGGCTCACACCCGGCTGTCCATACTCGACACGTCCCCCGCCGGGCATCAGCCGATGACTGATCCGGAGACGGGCCTAGCCATCATATTCAACGGCGAAATCTACAACTTCAGGGAGCTGCGCAGGGAGCTCGAATCTCGCGGCCATCCATTTCGGTCCGAGTCCGACACGGAGGTCTTGCTCCGTATGCATGTCCAGTTCGGCGCCGAGATGCTCTCGCGGCTCAACGGCATCTTTGCGTTGGCGGTCTGGAATCCACTCGACCAATCGCTCTTGCTGGCGCGCGACGGGCTTGGTGTCAAACCGCTGTACTATGCCGAGACTTCAAAGGGGGTGATCTTTGCCAGTGAATTGAAAGCGCTCCTTTTTGAGCCATCTGTGACGCGGACCGTGGACCCGAACGCTCTGTTGGCGCACCTGCGATACCTGTGGTGCCCTGCCCCACGGACTATTCTGTCATCTGTGCGCAAGCTTACTCCGGGGCAAGCGCTGGTTGCGCGAGCCGGCAAGGTCGTTGCTTCATGGCAGCACTATCGCCTCCCCAGCGGACGTGACACGATCAAAATCTCTGCCGGCGATGCAGCGAGCGAGCTTCGTAGGCTTCTGGACCAGGCTGTGCGTCGTCAACTGGTGTCGGACGTTCCCATCGGCGCGTTTCTTTCCGGCGGAATGGACTCCTCCGCCATCGTAACATATGCCGCAATGCACGCGTCGGAGAAGCCGTTCCCGTGCTTTACGATTGCATTCGACGGAGGTTCCTACGCGGCTGAGGGGTTTGGGGACGACCTTCCGTTCGCGCGCCAGGTCGCCCGTCGGCTAGGCGCTCGGCTTCATGTCGTCACCGTCGGGGATGAGCTGGCAGACGACATCGAGCGAATGGTGTACCACCTCGACGAGCCTCAAGCTGACCTGGCGCCGCTGAACGTCCTGAGAATCGCAGAACTGGCCCGGGACAACGGCATCAAAGTCCTACTCAGCGGCGCTGGCGGGGACGACATTCTTAGCGGCTATCGACGGCATCAGGCCGTGATGCTGGAGCGGTACTGGGCCTGGCTGCCAGCACGCGCGCGGCGTGCAGTGCGCCACGCAGCCGAAGCGGTTCCGTCCAAGCATCCCTGGCAGCGACGGCTCTCCAAAGCCTTTCGACATGCGGACCGCGACGCCAATGGGAGGATCGCCGGCTACTTTGAGTGGCTCGGCGATGGGCAGGACCTCAACATTCTCTCCCCGCAGTTGTCAGAAACGATCCGAACGACGCCCCAGCCAACCTCCTTGGAGCGGAGCCTTTCCGAATTACCGTCCGATACGCATCCACTTGCTCGCACCTTGTACATCGATACGAAGCACTTCCTCGCCGACCACAATTTGAACTACACGGACAAGATGGCAATGGCAGCCGGCGTCGAGGTGCGGGTGCCATTCTTGGACAACGACGTAGTGGCGTTCGCAGCGAGCCTTCCAGCTGACTTGAAGCTCCGTCGCGGGGTCACGAAGTGGATCTTTCGACAGGCAATGACCGGACTCCTTCCAGACAATGTCATCTCGAGGTCGAAGTCGGGGTTCGGCGTTCCGTTGCGCGGCTGGCTTCACGGTCCAATGCGCGAGCTCGTTGAGGATCTTCTGTCAAAGGATGCGATTCAACGAACCGGACTATTCTCCCATTCGGCGGTGGCTCGCCTCTTGTCGGAGGACAAGGCGGGCCAGGTGGATGGCGCGTACCCGATTCTTGCGTTGTTGTGCATCCAGCTTTGGTGCCAAACGTTTCTCGCCCCCGACTTTCCCCTTGTCCGCCGCTCCTACCCAGTCACTTGTCGAGGTGCTCGGTCGAACTGCCCATGAAACGTATCGTTCAAGACCTCAAGAATGGCGACACGCGAGTTACGGAGTGCCCTAGCCCAACGCCGTCTGCCGGGCAGGTTCTGATCCAGTCGCGGGCTTCCCTGATTTCTGCGGGCACAGAACGCATGCTGGTGGAGTTCGGAAAGGCCTCGTTGCTTGGCAAAGCGCGTGCGCAACCGGACAAGGTCAAGCAGGTCCTTGACAAGCTGCGTAGCGACGGCATCCTGCCCACCGTCGAGACCGTCTTCAATCGGCTCGATGAGCCGCTGCCGCTTGGGTACTGCAACGCGGGCACGGTCGTGGAAGTCGGGCCGGGAGTCACGGCGTTTCGGCGAGGGGATAGGGTCGCAAGCAATGGTCCCCACGCCGAGATCGTTGCGGTGCCGGCAAACCTCTGTGCGAGGATTCCTGATGGGGTTCCCTTCGAGCATGCAGCTTTCACCGTCCTGTCCAGCATCGGGCTGCAGGGCGTCCGGCTGGCGAAGCCCGAGCTGGGCGAGCGAGTGGTCGTCTACGGACTCGGTCTCATTGGACTGATTACCGTTCAGCTGCTGCGGGCGAATGGATGCGAGCCCTTCGGGATCGACTTGAGCCCCGCACGTCTCGAGCTTGCACAGCAGTTTGGCGCTTCCGTCGCGGGGCCGGGTGCCGATCCCGTGGCGGCAGCGATAGCCTGGACCGAGGGCAAGGGCGTTGATGCTGTCGTCATCACGGCATCTGCCAAGACAGCCGACATCGTTCACAACGCCGCTGCCATGTGCCGAAAACGGGGTCGAATCGTGCTCGTGGGTGTAGTCGGGCTGGACTTGCGTCGCTCCGACTTCTACGAGAAAGAGCTGACCTTCCAAGTGTCCTGCTCCTACGGCCCCGGCCGGTATGACGATGCCTACGAGCTTGCGGGACGCGACTACCCGCTTGGATTCGTCCGGTGGACCGAGCAGCGGAACTTCGAGGCGGTCCTCCAGCTGCTTGCTGGGGGACGTCTCGTCGTCGACAAGCTCGTCACTGACCGATTCCCCCTGGACCGTGCTGCGGACGCCTACGACAAGATCCGAGGGGATTCCGGTGCGCTCGGGGTGATCTTGGAGTATCCCAAGGAATCGCCGCCAACGCGCAGCATTGCCCTTCGCCCGCGGAATGCCCCGGCTGTTCAGGAGCCAGCGCTAGCTGTCATTGGAGCCGGGAATTTTTCGAAGATGACGCTCATGCCAGCGCTCGCCAAGGCTGGTGCGCGCGTGCGTGCCGTGTGCGACTTGAACGGCGGCGCGGCGGCCCATCTCGCGCGCAAGTTCGACGCTGATACCGCGGTCTCTGACGCTGCCATCGTCTTGGAGGATCCCGGTGTTGACGCGGTGCTGATCGCCGTAGGCCACAGCGCCCATGCTCGCCTCGTGTGCGACGCCCTTGCGTCGAACAAACATGTATTCGTGGAAAAGCCGCTCGCAATGACGGTGGCGCAGCTAGCGCAGATCGTAGCGGCTGCGGAGCGGCGGCGGAGCCTCCAGGTGATGGTCGGGTTCAACCGACGCTTCAGCGCCCATGTTGTTCGTATCCGGGAGCTCCTCGCAGGCCGCGGGGAGCCGCTGGCGATGTCCATGACGGTCAACGCAGGCATTGTCCCGCCCGAACACTGGGTGCACGACCCCGAACGTGGCGGCGGGCGGATCGTAGGCGAGGCATGCCACTTCATCGATCTCATGGTGCATCTGACGGGAAGTCGAGTCGTATCCGTGTCGTCCGCGATGATGGGCCCGGGCCCGGCGGTTAGAGGCGACAAGCTCGCGATGGTCCTTGCGTTCGCGGATGGGTCTGTGGGTACGGTCAACTACTTTGCCAACGGCGCGAAGGCCTACCCGAAGGAGTCGCTGGAGGTCTTCAGCGATGGCCGGGTCCTTAGGCTCAGCAACTTCCAGCGGCTGGATGGCTACGGCTTCAAAGGCTTCAAGTCCCACAAGACGCTGAGCCAGGACAAAGGGCACGCCGCCGAAGTTGCTGCCTTCATCCGTCAGCTCAGGAGCGGCGGGAATGCCTTGATTTCGCTCGACACGCTCGTCAACGTCACGCTCGCATCCTTCGCCGCTGTTACTTCAGCCGACGAAGGAAGGCTCATCCGGCTCGACGACGAATACGGCGCAGCATTGGCCTCCGCGGTCGCCGTTGCGAGTGCGGAAGCTGCCGGTGACGAATCCGTCATGACAGTCGCCTAGCCGTAGCCGGCATCTCTGCGGCCGGGAGTAGAGGGGTTGTCAATTTTCCGACGCCGCGGTAGCGCAGAATGGTCTGTCTGCCCAAGCGCCCTCACCAAGTAATCACCCAACGGCATGATCCCGCTCGCGGCACTTCGCACTCCATTCTCGAAGCCGCTCGTGCGGAACCAAATTCGGCGTACCACGAGCCGTCACGGCAAGTGGCGTTGGGGACAGCGCGCACCTGCACGCGCCTCGCGGCCTGTTGGTCCAGCAAGATCCTGCTTGTTGCACGGCCGAAGAAGCCATCAATCCGATCAGCGATCTCCAGGCGCCCCGCCTGCAAGAGCACGACTCTTCGGTGTACCGGGCGTCCGCTTCGCCATCGGTAGCCGTCGTGCTGGCCTTCGATCACGATTGCGTCGCCTTGTCGTTCGGCGCGAATCACCTTGGAACGGCATCGGCGACCGACTCGAAACGCACCCCAAACCTCGGAGGAGTTCTCGCCGTCGACCTCGACGGTGTTGTGACTTCGGGTCGACCTGGTCTCGTCCCGTTCGCGGCCGAGGCGATAGCTGGAAACGCCGTAGTCGACGCACACCCGCTCCCCGCCGATCCACAACTCGAAGGTCAACGCGTCCGCATGCACATGACCCGGTTGATAGGGCGCACCATCGGGACCCGCGTCAAGAACAAGCCAAGCGCCATCGATCGTGCGTGCGATAACCCATCCGGTGTTGCCGAGCACCCGCACCCAGGGGCCGTCGCGACTCGAGCCGGGTGTGCCCGCCTGGGGCGCGTTGACGCCCGCTGTTTCAGCGAGACTCAACAGCTCATCGATGCCTGGTGATGCATCGAGGGACGCGTCGTTGAAGAGGGGAAACGAGCCGTCCGGAGCGCGGACAGCTCGCGCCCATTCGAGTGCTCGGCGGATCGTGGTCTTCCATCCAGCGGGGACCGGGCGTCCCGCCGCTTCGCAGAGAAAAACGGATTCTATCAAGCCGGCGACGAGCCAAAGGTGGTAGGACGCGCTGCCCTCGAAGTGCCCGCCATCCGGCAAGAACTGCGCTTCGAGCTGGTCCGAGACGATCGCCCGGCCGATGCGCCACCAGAGGTCGGCCTCCGTCCCTTTGGCAACTGCCCCACCGCAGACGAGTGCAATCCCGTTTTCGAGAAGATGGTTCCCCAGCAGGTGGAACTCCAGCTGCAGGACCACCGATCGGCACGCCCTCGCAAGCTCGGTCTCCAGGCCTGACGCGCCGAGTCTGCAAGCCAGCGCGATATTGCGCGCGCGAACCGAGCATGGACCAGCCTCGAGTCCGGCCCTGGTTACCGGTCGAAGATTCTTTTCCCCCGGCCCGAACAACTCGAACGCATACTGCTCTTCGTAGGCGCGCAAGAGTGATTCGGGCGGGATTCGATCGCATCTGGCGCTTGCCCGGCGAGCCTCCCGGACTAGGAAGGCGGTCAGCCCGGGCGGTGGCGGACTCCACGCGGACCGTAGCGCGGGACCGCGCCCGGCGGGTGTTCCCAACGCGACGAGGCGACTCGCGTGGTGAATCGGACGCCATGCAATTTGGAGCAACTTCAACGAACGGACAGTTCTGATCAGCCGCGCCAAGTCTCGCGCCGTGTAGTGCTTCCGCAGCGTGGTCACCCGCGGAATAGTGCCGACAATGCCTGCGGGTAGTCAAGCGCCAGATTCAGACAAGCCGGCGTTCTGGGCGGGGTTCGGCCAGGCACGTCGCCATGGACGGTTTGACTCGGCGAAGCTAAGGAGAGATCTGCGTTGCGCATCCTGGTCTTGAGCTTCTATTTTCCCCCCGATCTGGCGGCTGGCTCGTTCAGGACCTCCGCGCTGGTCGACCAGCTGCAGAGCATGTTGCCGAAGGGCGCGACCGTTGACGTGATTGCGGCCTGCCCCAACCGGTACAAGTCGTTCCGTCGGGAGGTTCGCCTGACCGAGCAACTGGGCAACGTGTCCGTCAAGCGCATTCCTGTGCCCGTACACCAGAGCGGCCTAATCGACCAATCCAGGACGTTTCTCGCCTATGCGCGTGGCGTTCGCGATCATGTACGAGGCGTGCACTACGACTTAATCTACGCAACTTCCTCCCGACTAATGACCGCCTTTCTTGGCGCCAACCTGTCACGGCGGGGAGCCGTGCCACTCTACTTGGATATTCGCGACATCTTCGTGGACACGGTCAAGGACGTCTTTCGCGGGCGTCACGCCGCGGCTCTCCTGCCGGCACTGTCCCTGATCGAGAGGTACACGATTCGATCAGCCAAACGCATGAACATCGTGTCTCCGGGATTCGAAGCCTACTTTCGGTCTCGATATCCAGAAGCGCAGCTCGACTTCTTCACCAACGGCGTCGACGACGAATTCGTGGATGTTGATTGGGGAAACACCCGCGCGTCCGCTGGGCGCATTAGGGTGCTGTATGCGGGGAACATCGGGCAGGGACAAGGGCTTCACGCAATTGTCCCAGGGCTCGCAGCAGCGACGGCCGATACTCACGAGTACATCGTCGTGGGAGATGGCGGAGCGCGACACTTGTTGGAGGATGCTCTCCTACAGAGCGGGTCTGCGAACGTCAGGATTGAGCCGCCGGTGGGGCGCGAGCCGCTCATCGAGCTCTATCGCAACGCGGACGTTCTCTTTCTCCACTTGAACGATCTTGCCGCGTTCGAGAAGGTCCTGCCGTCCAAAGCATTCGAGTACGCGGCCACCGGGAAGCCGGTACTCGCCGGAGTCGCCGGCTATGCGAAGTCATTCATCGAGCGGGAAGTGCCGAACGCTTGCGTATTTGCGCCTTGTGACGCGACGGCCGGCATCCACGCGCTGCGAAGTCTCTCGCTCGGGCTCACGGACCGATCCAAGTTTGTCGAGAAGTACCGCCGCACGAAGATCATGCGCTCACTTGCTTCCTCCGTCCTGCAGACTGCGGGAATAGACGCATCCGGGACAACTACCGCAAGGGTGGCGAATGGGCGCTGACCGAGGCTTGTCGGTGCTTCTCACCGGGGCCACAGGATTCGTAGGCGGCGCGGTTTCTAGGCAGCTCCGCGAGAACGGCCACGAAGTGCGATGTGCAGTGCGACAAGGTCCGGCTCGGTTGGACCGGAGCTTCGTCGTTGGGGCCATCGACGGGCGGACAGACTGGCGTGCGGCCGTCGCCGGTGTCGACGCTGTGGTCCATCTGGCCGCGCGAGTCCATGTGATGCGCGACACCGCGCCAGATCCGCCGACGGCATTCCGGCTGGTCAATGTGGAAGGGACACGCCGCCTCGCGCAGCAGGCCGCCGAAGCGGGAGTTCGGCGCTTTGTGTTCGTCAGCTCGATCAAAGTCAATGGGGAGCACACCTTGCCCGGCAAGCCATTTCGGGCCTCGGATCCGCCGGCACCGGAAGGACCCTACGCCGAGTCCAAACTCGAGGCCGAGCTCGCCCTGCGAGAGATCTCGGCGGCGACTGGCATGCAGACGGTCGTAGTAAGACCACCATTGGTCTACGGGCCGGGGGTCGGCGCCAACTTCCTCGCCATGATGAAGTGGTTGCACCGCGGAGTGCCCCTGCCGCTGGGCGGGGTGGACAACCGCCGCAGCATGGTGTTCATCGAGAATCTGGCCGATCTGATCTGCGTTTGCGTTGACCACTCTCGCGCGGCCAACCAAGTCTTCCTGGCTTCCGACGGCGAAGACCTGTCGGTCCCCGATCTCCTCCGACGACTCGCCGCGGCACTTCGCGTTCGCGCGAGGCTGATCCCCATACCGGTGGCCTGGCTGCGCTTCGGGGCGCGCGCGTTGCGCCAGACGCACGTGTTCGACCGGCTTTGTCGCTCGTCGGAGGTCGACCTTGCCGAGACGCAGGCCCTGCTCAGCTGGCGGCCGCCTCGGTCGGTGGACGAGGGCTTGTCGCGGACCGCGAAGCACTACTTGGAAGCGAACACGCGATGACGCTCGTGCTGCTCTGCGCCACCGGGTTCGCACTCTCGGCAGTGCTTACCGGCGCCGTCCGACGCTACGCGATTACGCGGCAGGTTCTCGACGTTCCCAACCCTCGCAGTTCGCACACCATTCCAACGCCGCGGGGCGGCGGAGTCGCGATTGTCGTCGTCTTTCTCGCGTCCCTGACCCTCGCACGCGCCACGCTTGCGGTGCCGGCCCACGCTCTCGTCGCGGTCGTCGGCAGCGGTATCGCGATGGCGGTGCTCGGATTCCTAGACGATCACCGCCCTATTCCCGCTGGCTGGAGGCTGCTGTGCCATTTCGCCGGCGCCGCTTGGGCCCTGGTCTGGCTAGGCAACCCCTGGATTGCACACGTCTTCGGTCCTGCGTCGTGGCTAGAGTGGCCTGTCCGAGTGCTGTCCGCATTTGGTCTCGTGTGGCTCCTCAACCTCTACAACTTCATGGATGGGATTGACGGCATTGCGAGTCTGGAAGCGATTACCGTCAGCATGGCAGCGGCGATTCTCTGGTTCGTGGCGCACCCCTCGGGCGCGTGGCCGGTTCCCTTGCTCCTGGCAGCCTGCACGGCTGGATTCCTCGTCTGGAACTTCCCACCCGCGCGCATCTTCATGGGGGACGCCGGAAGCAGCTTTCTGGGTATGGCCTTTGGAGTACTCGCGCTGGTGGCCGCAGTGGACGATTCCAGGATGTTGTGGGCTTGGGGAATTTTGCTCGGCGCCTTCATCGTTGACGCGACCGTCACTCTCGTCCGACGGTTGATGCGTCGCGAGCGAGTGCACCAGGCTCATCGGAGCCACGCTTACCAATACGCATCGCGCAAGCATGGGGGACACCGACCCGTGACCCTCGTCGTAGCTGGCATCAACTCGCTGTGGTTGTTCCCCATGGCAGCCACCGTGGTACTGGGTTGGCTGCCTGGCCCACTGGCCGTTGCGCTTGCGTACTTTCCCCTTGTGTTGCTGGCAGTGAGATACAAGGCGGGGGCGTGCGAGCAGCAAGAATCAGCATGAACACGCGCTGTGCCCGCAGCTTGGCACGACGGGTAAGCGTACTCGGGGTTTGGCTGGCTGACGCCGCCCAGTGCCGCATCCGATCGCAATAGGCTGAATCGCACTGAAGGCCGAGGTCACATGGATAACCCAAAGGATGCAGTCCGACGCTTCTGGAATCAAGCTCCCTGCGGAACCCGCGATGCTGCCGATCCCGACGAGATTCAAGCATTTCGTGAGCTTGAGCGGCAGCGCGATGACCGCGAGCCCTTCATCTCACGGTACGCGCGTTTTGACGAAGCGCGCGGCAAGGCCCTGCTCGAAGTGGGCGTAGGCGCCGGAACAGACCACATCCGTTTCGCGCGCGCGGGCGCAAAGTGCGCGGGCGTCGATCTGAGCGAGGTCAGCCTCGAGACGACGCGCCGCCGTTTCGCAATCGAGGGACTCGCATCCGATCTGCGCGTCGCCGATGCAGAGCATCTCCCTTTCCACGACGGCCAATTCGATCTCGTGTACTCGTGGGGAGTAATCCACCACACGCCCGACACGGCCGCGGCTGCCCGCGAGATCCTGCGCGTGCTGCGGCCGGACGGTGGACGATTCTGCGTGATGGTGTACAACCGGCGGTCGCTGGTAGCGGCCCAGGCATGGTTCATGTTTGCGGCGGTGAAGGGCAACCCGATGCGCCGCGTGTCAGACGTCAATCGCCAGTCACATCGAGAGCCCCGGGACGAAGGCATTCACCAGTCGTGAGGCACGAGACCTGTTCGTCGGCGCGCGCGAAGTGCGTGTCAACACGGTGGTGACGGCATACGACCTACGGTTCGGCCATCGCCGCTTCTTGCCAAAGTGGACTTGGCGCCTCGTACCGCAGCGCCTGGGGTGGTTTCACGTCGTGCGTGGAACGAAGTGACGGTGACATCACACCAATCGCCCAGGCCAGTCTTGCCGGAACGCCTGCATTCGAGTGTGCGCGTTCACCGACCTATTCTGGCTCGATTTGCCTTGCAGTAGCTGGGACTTTCTATTCCGGTGACCGGCAAGGCTAAGGCCCGTTGCTGTCCCGGCCCGCGATCTACACTCGCGTCAGTCGGACAAGGCCGCTTTGCGTGACTGAGTCCGTGCACAAGGAAGCTCGGAGGCCGAACGGCCAATCTGGGTCCGGCGGCTCCATCTTCATGCACAAGGCCCTCCTGGTCACGATGACCCTCTTTGCGCTTGGCGCCGATGTTGCTGTAGCGGACGCTCCCGAGGTGAACGCTACCGCTGCCCAGATACGCGCAGAGGCCGCGCGCGGAAACGATGACCCCCTCGGTTGGCCGTTTCCTCTCGCCGCGCACTGGAACACCGGCGTGCTCGCCGGCGGCTTTGATCCTGACTGGCAGATGCAGATGATCAAGCAGGACCACCACCTTCTGCCCTGGTTCCAGTTTCCTATCGGCCAGATCACGCCTGCCTCCCTCGCATACTATGACCTCGCCATCAAGCGCGCCGCGGAGCTGCACCTGCCCATCTCCTTCGTCGGCACGCAATACGAGTCCATCATGGCCGATGAGCCGTACTTCTCCCTTCCGCCGGACCAGAACCCCAACCTGCTCAAGACCGACGGAACTTTCGCGAAGGTGGCTGACCCCTTCGGCCCCGTCGACACCTGGAAGACCATTGGCAAGCAGTGGACCGACAATCCAGTTCTCAAGAGGATCCAAGAGCTGTACCCCGACCCACCGCTGGTCATGATCGTCTCCAACAACGAATTCCCGAAGCTGAGCTGGTCCGAAACCGGATCTTCCCAGCGATACTCGCAGCTCTATGGCGCGGGGCACGACGGCAACTTCAAGCGCAAAGTTATCGGCGACGGCTTCATTGCCCGCTATAGAGCGCTGCAGGACGGAATGCGCTCGGGATTGGTCAACCCCACCTGGCAGAAGAACGTCAGGTTCGTGGGGTACGAGGCCACCGGCATTTCGGCCTTTGGGCGCTGGGCCGGGTGGCTCAACTACTCCGACTACAGCCCCGAGCGAATCAGTGCCTGGCCCCTAGCCTGGGATGGTGGCTCGGCTTGCTATTACACACTCAATTCGGACCCGAGCACAGACTTCACGCTTTGGGGCCCCCAGGTGGAGGGCATGAACCTCGTGTTCATGAACGAGCAAGCGCGCCGCATGAACCCGAACTACTGGTTTGAGATCTCCACCTGGGACGGTCACGCGCCGAACCTGGACAACGACAAGCGCAAGACCTACGCCAAGCTCGGGCAGACCGCCACTCCAGAACGCTACGGCGGCTTCGTGCAGTTTGGCCTGTGGTTGATGCGTCCGCGAGCCGTGCGGGAGTTTCGCGGCTGGACCGACACGGTGGCCGACGCTGGGCCGTACTTCGAGCCGGTCATGGCCGCGGTAGACCGCATCTACGCTGTTCCGACGCTCGCGGCTTTTTGGCGGCATGGAACGCTGGTGGCGAACGTTGCCCACACCCACCCCTACCAGGCGGCGATTCCCGACGAGTACAAGAACATTCCGCGCTGGTTCCTCCTGGACACGAACCTTGACCCGCCGCGCCCGTGGACGCTCGCAACGGTTTTGCCCGTGTTTTCATTGGCGCTTGTGCAAGGGCAAGTGGGGGACAGGCAATGGCTGATCTACGCGCACGCACCGCTGGGTGACCGGAAGGCCGTGCAGCTCACGATCCCGGACTACGGCGCGGTGACGGTAGATGTAAGTGTCGAAGGCTCCTTCTACCGGGTGGACGAGAAGACCATGGCGGTCACCCCGGTGTCCACGCGACAACCGAAGGCTAGTGGCGCACGAACAACCGGAGAACGAACCGCCGACGCGGGCGGCTTCCGAACCACTGCAGCAATCCTGGGCAAGCGGCTCCCAGGCGCACATGGTTGCGCTTGCTCTTTCCGTGCCCGGCGCTCTACGGGTGACGATGCGCACGGTCTCTTCGCTGGATCGCTCCTGCTTGTCCTGTACGGCTTGCGACGCTCTCGACCGGAAGCGGCTGCGGAAGTGAAGCCATCGACCGGCTTCCAGCCGCGCGGATCCAACCCGTGTCGGGTGGTGGGTCCTGTTCGCCATGGGTCCGAACGGCCGAGACGAGGCCTCTTTCATGTTCAATGAGGACTCGGCAACCGGCCGTGGTTTCCGCAAATACGAGACGTGTCTTTGGAGGAACCGTGGCGGTCGTTGGGCATATGCTTCGTATCCGCTCGCCGGACCGCGACGCCTCCGGCGAGCGTGGGCAGCACGTTCGCCAGGTACTCGATGGGGTTGATCTCGAGCAGCGCGCAGGTGGCGAGCACCAAGTACGCGATTGGCGATCGCTGGCCGGCCCGCGTGCAACCCCGCGAACAAGAATGACCGTCGCCCCATTGATCGGCGTCAACTATTCTTGCCGGCAAGAATAATTGTCGCTGATCAGCTGCAGCACGTCCAGCGCTTGCTCCCGCGTCCAGGTCCTGCAACTACGCAGCTGCTCGGCCCACTTCCCCACTTCTGCGTCGCTCGATCCTGCATTTCGATCTCTCCGATCCGGCGCCGTCGTTGGCGCCCGGGATCGGATCGGAGCGGAATGCAAGGCACCTGTCAGGCCACGATCCAGCGAGTGGATACCCGACCGATTACGCGCGATTCTCCAAGAACCACCGATACGCCGCCTCAATCCCCGCCTCCAGCGTCCACGCCGGCTTCCATCCCAGCCTCTTGATCCGCGACACGTCCAGCAGTTTGCGCGGCGTGCCGTCCGGCATCGACGAGTTCCACTTCAATTCGCCCTTGTAGCCCACCCCGGCGGCCACCTTCTCGGCCAGCTCCCGGATGGTGCAGTCTTCCCCTGTGCCCACGTTCACGAAGTTGTCGCGCGGGTCGGTCGCGTCGAACTTCTCCAGCAAGAACACGAGCGCGCGGGCCAGATCCTCCACGTACATCAGCTCCCGTCGCGGCGAGCCGGTGCCCCACAGCTCCACGAACGGAGCTCCGGCGACCTTGGCGTCGTGCATCTTGCGCATCATGGCCGGGAGCACGTGCGAGCTCGTCAGGTCGAAGTTGTCGCCGGGACCGTAGAGGTTCGTAGGCATCGCCGCGATGAAGTTGGTCTTGTGCTGGCGGTTGTACGCCTGGCACATCAGGATGCCCGCGATCTTGGCGATCGCGTACGCGTCGTTGGTGGGCTCCAGCGGCCCGGAGAGCAGGTGCTCCTCCTTCATCGGCTGCGGCGCGTGCTTCGGGTAGATGCACGAGCTGCCCAGGAAGAGCAGCTTGCGCACGCCGTTCCGGTAGCAAGCGTCAATGACGTTGGTCTGGATCTGCAGGTTGTTGCGGATGAAGTCTGCCGGCTCGGTGTTGTTGGCGTGGATGCCCCCCACCTTGGCCGCGGCCAGCACCACGTACTCCGGACGCTCCTGCTCGAAGAACGCGTCGGTGGCCGAGGGATTGGTCAGGTCGAGGCTCGAAGCGTCGCGCCCGATGATGTTGTCGTAGCCGCCCGCCTTGAGCGCGCGAGCCGTCGCCGACCCCACCAGCCCCGTATGCCCCGCCACGAAGATCTTCGCGTGTTTCTCCATCATGTCGCCGGGAATCCTGGTCGATCGCGCCTGTCGCCGCAAGACCCTTGCGCGGACCACGCCGCCTCATGTGCGTTGCGATGAGGCTCCCGGCCGTTCACCGAACACCCGCGACCCCGGCACCACGGCCAACGAGCCCGAAGCCCACTCCCCAACTTTTGCCTTTTGCCCTTTGCCTTCCCCCCTTGCCTTCCACCCCGTTGCGAACGGCCTCCGGATGACCCACCATGCGCCCATGTCCAAGCGCGCCCTCATCAGCGGCATCACGGGTCAGGACGGCTCGTACCTTGCCGAGCTCCTGCTCTCCAAGGGCTACGAGGTCCACGGCATCATCCGCCGATCCAGCTCGTTCAACACCGATCGCATCAACCACTTGTACCGCGACCTGCACGACGCTCGCGCCCGCATGAAGCTGCACTACGCGGACCTCAACGACGCTTCCTCTCTCCAGAAGGTGCTCACCGACTGCAACCCCGACGAGGTCTACAACCTCGCGGCCCAAAGCCATGTCCGCGTGTCGTTCGACATCCCGGAGTACACGGCCGAGATCACGGGCGTCGGAACCATCCGCTTGCTCGAGGCCATCCGCCGCTCCGGCCTGTCACCCAAGTTCTACCAGGCCAGCTCTTCCGAGCTCTACGGCAAGGTGCTCGAGGTCCCGCAGAAGGAAACCACACCCTTCTACCCGCGCAGCCCCTATGCCGCCGCCAAGGCGTTCGCGTTCTACACCACGCGCAACTACCGCGAGGCCTACGGCCTGTTCGCGGTCAACGGCATCCTGTTCAACCACGAAAGCCCGCGTCGCGGCGAGACGTTCGTAACCCGCAAGATCACCCGCGCCATCGGCCGAATCAAGCACGGCCTGCAAGACAAGGTCTACCTCGGCAACCTCGACGCGAAACGCGATTGGGGCTTTGCTGGAGACTACGTGGAGGCCATGTGGCGCATGCTCCAGCATGACCGCCCGGACGACTTCGTCATCGCCACGGGAGAGACGCATTCGGTCCGCGAGTTCCTGGACGTCGCGTTCGGGCACGCCGGCCTCGATTGGCACGACCACGTGGAGATCGACCCGAAGTACTATCGCCCCACCGAGGTCGACCTACTCATCGGTGACGCCACCAAGGCGCGCACCGAGCTCGGGTGGAAGCCGACCGTCACGTTCGAGCAGTTGGCACGGATGATGGTCGACACCGATCTGGCGCTGGCGGAGCGGGAGAAGCGGGCCGATGGGTGACGGATGTCCAGCCAAGGCGGCCGCCTCTGCCCTGTATCCGCTTGAGCTTTGCTTTCACGCCTCGGCAGACCTAGGCTGAACGCCGCCTGCTCGGGCCGCACCGAAACCCGGGCAGCGTGACTTCTGTTCCGAATTTCGCCTTGGAGGGGCCGAATATCCCATGCAACGGCTTGCGCTTCGCTCCACGCAAGTCCTGATCGACCTTGCCGTCCTCGCGGCGGCCTTCGCCCTGGCGTTCCTCGCCCGGTTCGACGGAGCCCTGCCGCACCCGGCCTTCAAGCAGTTCATGCTCCTGCTGCCGTACGTGGTCGCCTTCCAGTACGGCATGCTTGTGCTGTTCGGGGTTACGAACTTCGCCTGGCGCTACGTGAGCCTGCGCGAGGTCTGGCGCATCGGCCTCGCTCTGGGCGCCGCCGGCGCGGTCCTGCTGACCGGACGGCTCCTGTCGCCCGTGGTCGCGCCCGCGTTCGGCTATGCGAAGCACGCCGCCATCCCGATCGGCGTCGACATCATCGACTTCACCCTGGCGTTCCTCGGCGTGGCCGGCGTGCGAGGGTTCCGGCGTATCCTGGCCGAACGCACCACCCGCAGCGGCCTGGCGAGCCACCGGTCAGCAGCCCGTCGCACCCTGCTCATCGGCGCGGGTCAAGCTGGTGCGATGGTCGCCCGGGAGATCGCCAGCCGTCCTGACTTGGGCATCACCCCGGTCGGCTTCCTCGACGACGACAACACCAAGCTCGGCCTCGAGATCCACGGCATCAAGGTCATCGGCCGCATCGACGAGCTGCCCGGCCTCGCCACCAAGCTCGGAGCCCAGCAGGGCCTCATCTCCATGGCCTCGGTGCCAGGCGAGACCGTCCGCCGCATCCTGAAGCTGTGCGAGGGCGTCGGGCTCCCGGTCAAGATCATCCCGGGCATCTTCGAGATCCTCGACGGCCGCGTGAACCTGTCGCGCATCCGCCCGGTGTCCATCGAGGACTTGCTGGGCCGTCCCCCGGTCCAGCTCGACGTGCCCGCGCTCGAGGCGTTCATCAAGGGCAAGCGCGTGCTGGTCACCGGCGCGGGTGGGTCCATCGGCTCCGAGCTTTGCCGTCAGATAGCCGCGTTCGAGCCCGCGTCCCTTTCCCTGGTCGAGCGGGCCGAGTTCCACCTGTTCACCATCCACTCCGAGCTGGTCAAGCGCTTCCCGGACCTGGACCTGCGCCCGCGCATCTGCGACGTGTGCGACTCTAAGCGGCTCGACGGCGTATTCGCCGAGGACCGTCCCGAGGTGGTGTTCCACGCGGCCGCGCACAAGCACGTGCCGATGATGGAGTGGAACCCGGGCGAGGCCATCAAGAACAACGTGTTTGGCACGCGCAAGGTGGCCGACGCCGCCCACAAGCACGGCGCCGGCGCCTTCGTGCTCATCAGCACCGACAAGGCGGTGAACCCGACGTCGATCATGGGCACCACGAAGCGCGTGGCCGAGATGTACGTGCAGTCGCTCTCGCGCCAGTCCAAGACGAAGTTCCTGGCCGTGCGGTTCGGTAACGTGCTGGGCTCGGCCGGGTCGGTGATCCCCATCTTCCAGAAGCAGATCGAGGCCGGCGGGCCGGTGACCGTGACCCACCCGGAGATGAAGCGCTATTTCATGACGATCCCCGAGGCCTGCCAGCTGGTCATGCAGGCCGGCGCGATGGGCGACGGTGGTGAAATCTTCGTGCTCGACATGGGCACGCCGATGAAAATTGCCGACCTGGCGCGGGACCTCATCCGGCTCAGTGGCTTCGAGCCCGAGGTGGACATCCGCATCGAGTACAGCGGCATCCGGCCGGGCGAGAAGCTGTTCGAGGAGCTGGGCTTCGATGCCGAGAAGATGGACAAGACCGGTCACGACAAGATCTTCGTGGGGCGGCTCGCGCCCTGCGAGATGACGAAGGTCGAGGCGAACCTGTCGTTCCTGGCCGGGTTCACCGCGTGCCAGTCGGCGGCCGAGGTGCGCGAGGCGCTGCAGAAAGTCGTGCCCGAGATGCACCCGGACGCGACGTGCCCTCCGCCCGCGGTGGTGCAGGAGCCTTCGAGGCCCGCGCTCCCGTCCGAGCCGGTGTTGGCGAGCTAGAGGGCGGAAGACAACGCAGAGGCGCGGAGACGCGGAGGCGCAGAGCGCCTGCCTTCCCCACGCGGGGACCTGAGCGCCACCCCGAGCCCGGCGTGCCGGGCTTTCCGGCGAAGCCGCCTGCCGTGGCCTTTCCGCCGCAATGCGGTGAATGCACCAGGCCGCGGCAGGCAAGCGCGTGACGCGCACGCCCACGCCGGCTGTCGCTGTTCATGCTCGTGCGCGCGCTAGAACATCTGCCCGAACATCGTCACACCGCCCCCGCTGGCGCTCACCCACGGCACGACGTCCCATCGCGGCCGCTGCCCGACATACACGTGGTACTCGTTGTCACGCGGCGCGCTCCAAGCGAGCCACACCGCGTCGATCGCGGCGGCCGCTGCGGCTCCGGCGGACACCCCGATCGCCGTCTTGGTCCGATCGGCCATGCCGGTCGCAGAGACGAGCACCAACCGGCCTACCGCGAACCCACCCAAGGGCAACACCAGGCGGCTGGCCAGACTCACAATGCCCGGTCCCGTTGCCTGATGGGCGAAGTGAATGCCCGGCGTGGCAAGCGCGAAGCCCGACAACCCCACCCCTGCCACGACGTCGCGCTTAGTGAGCACTCCCACGTCGAACAACACGAGTGTGGGCAGATCGGCCGCCAGCGTCTGCCACCCGTACCACACCCGCTCGTCCGTGCCCGCAGCAGGCGACGACGGGCCGGTTTGGGCCTGCGCGCTCGTTGCGGTGAGCAGGAAGATGGCGGCTCCGATCGCGGCGCGGCCGGTTCTGCGCGCGTCCTGGGCCAGACTCGATCGTGTTCGCGGCACCATCCTGGGAGCAGAAGCCATAGCCTACCCGCGACGGTTCGTCGAGGCGCACACGACGCCGAGAGTCACGCGAGATCGCTACCGAGCGCCATGAACGCCAACACGAATCTCGGGAAGGTCGCGTGCCCGCCGCCCGCGGTGGTGCAGGAGCCGTCGCGCCCGGTGCTCCCGTCCGAGCCCGTGCTCGCGAGGTAGAGGGCAGAAGGCGGGGCAGAAGACAACGCAGAGACGCGGAGGCGCAGAGGCGCAGAGGGTTCAGCCGAACAGTTCCCCCTTCGCCGCGCACGAACCAGCCCGTAGGATCCATCGCGGCAGCTTCGCTAGATCCGTTGGCTTGCCAGTGGGCCTTGCGCCGAATGCCGTCAGCCCCACGAGTACATGGGCCAGGCGTCGAGTGCGCCCGAGAGGATCGTGTCGAGCGTGTCAACCCCACGAGTACACGGGCCAGGCACCAGGTTGTGCATCAAGTCGGCCGAGTGCCCTAGATCTCGTGTCCGAGGACGCTAATCTTCGTGCCGCTCCTCAACCGCGACTGCACGAAGGTCCAGTCTCTCACGAAGATCGTGTTCGCGGCAGGATCACCGATCCGCTCCCGACTCAAGGCCCGGGTGAACGGGTCGTAGTACGCGCGTTCGAAGCCGTTCTCGGCCAGAAGCGTTTCGATAGCGCTTGTCACGGTCTCGACCTCCAGCACCTTGAGGCAGTCCCTCTGGACCAGCGCGTCGGCTCCCCGGAAGACCTGCTCTTCGTACCCCTCGACGTCGATCTTGGCCATCACCGGCAACCTGTCGCCGATGAGCTCGTCCAACGCGCGCTGATGAACCAGTCGAACGTTGCTGTCGGTCACCGACGCGACCTTGTTGATGGTGTCCAAACCCACCGTGAACGCAACCTCCCCGTCCGTTGGCCCAAGCGCGACTTCATGAACCTGAACGAGCGAGTCCAGCCCATTGATTTCGATGTTCCGCCTCAGGTGGCTGGCCGTGTCAGGATCCGGTTCGAACGCCCAGGTTGTCGCCCCACAGACGCCCGACGCGAGCACGGTGTACGATCCTACATTCGCGCCGATATCCAGAAAGAGGTCCTCCTCGCGCAGAAAGTGGAGGACCAACATCATGTCAACAAATTCGGCCAATCCCGTGTAGATATTTCCGGTCGCACCCGTCATGCCCCTTCGCACAGCCAGTCGGCGTCCCGCAATCCAGTCCACGATGACTTCTTCCTGCAATCGGCTTCGGACCTGCCAGGAGACGAAACGTGCGTATGCAGCGACAGACGCGGTCCGAGTAAGGGGATGGCGAGCGAAGAATCGGGCAATGTTCGCGACGTTCGCGAGAGTTCCCATGTCAGACAGCCTACCTTCCGAGTAAGAGCCCTGGCATTTCACGACACAAAGACCCCGGACTCAACGCGCCGCAAGTCGTCCCCGGCACTCTTGGCGCGGGTCCTCGAACCGACCACTGCCGCCGGGCTCGCCCGTAAGGGACGCCCGGCATCCCAACTCCGCTCGGGCTGCCCGCCACCCGGCCACCCGCCGGGGTTTCTCGAATGTCGGACGGGCCGAAGAGCTGGGCAAGCGCCGTGTACACTGATGCGAAGCGGGCGATCTTTCGCGGGGTCACCAGCGGGTTCGATCCTGGCGCGGCTGCGTTGTCCACGGCGGTGGCATCCTGTGGGATCGCGCGCGTCTTGGCAAGGCGCATCACGATCGACGCCCCTTCGCTCGGCAGATGGCAACGCAGAGACGCGGAGACGCGGAGAATGCGACGTGTGCGACTCTAGGCGGCTCGACGGCGTGTTCGCCGAGGACCGTCCCGAGGTGGTGTTCCACGCGGCCGCGCACAAGCACGTGCCCATGATGGAGTGGAACCCGGGCGAGGCCATCAAGAACAACGTGTTCGGCACGCGCAAGGTGGCCGACGCCGCCCACAAGCACGGCGCCGGCGCATTCGTGCTCATTAGCACCGACAAGGCGGTCAACCCGACGTCGATCATGGGCACCACCAGGCCGCGCGCATTGAAAATTGAGGACCTGGCGCGGGACCTCATCCGGCTCAGCGGCTTCGAGCCCGAGGTGGACATCCGCATCGAGTACAGCGGCATCCGGCCTGGCGAGAAGCTGTTCGAGGAGCTGGGCTTCGACGCCGAAAAGATGGACAAGACCCGTCACGACAAGATCTTCGTGGGCCGGCTCGCGCCCTGCGAGATGACGAGGGTCGAGGCGAACCTGTCGTTCCTGGCCGGGTTCACGGCGTGCCAGTCGGCGGCCGAGGTGCGCGAGGCCCTGCAGAAGGTCGTGCCCGAGATGCACCCGGACGCCACGTGCCCTCCGCCCGCGGTGGTGCAGGAGCCTTCGAGGCCCGCGCTCCCGTCCGAGCCGGTGCTGGCGAACTAAACTGGATCACGCGAAGCCGAGGCCAAACAACCGGCGAAGCCGGAGCCTTGAAGCGTCGGCAGAGCCAGGGCGAGCGTGAGCTCGCCCGCGGCGGTCGCATACACGGGAGTTCGCAAGGACCACGGCCCTTGAGCGGCCTTGCCCCATGTACCCCCAGCTGAAGCTGGGGGCATGCTCGGTCGGCGACCGTGCGCAGCCTGGGAGTACCCAGCCAAGCCCGCAAGCGGGCTCCTCGTGGCGGGCATCACGCGATGCTCGCCGTTTGGTCCTTACGGGCTGCGGGTGTTGGCGCATCCTGCGAGCCCGCCAGCAGGCGGGCTTGAAGTGCCGTAGCCATCGTCTCGGTGCAAGTGCGACCCCTTCCTGCCCCGCACTTTGGGCGGTGGAGACGCGACCTGCGAGTGCGGGGCGGGGTGTTAGGGGAGGGCTGGCGAGCAGGGCGTATCCATGGCGTCCGTGGGCGTTCCTGATGGTCGAAGCTGGCCGTATCCATGCCGGCTGAGCCGTGATAGCGCTGGAACGATGGCTCGCTCGAAGAATGGTCAGGCGATACGCGAATCGCAGCGGACAGCGCGGAAGCTGGTGCAGTT
>JAJZQG010000359.1 GCA_021847645.1 Myxococcales bacterium | reverse complement strand
GATAGCTCAAGAGCTGCTGCCAGTCGTTCTGCCAATCGGGCCTGGGCTGGGGGACGGCGGTCGTGCTCATGCCAGCCCCTTGCCGGATGTCTCCGACCTGGGCCAAGAAAACTGCTAACAGCTATGGCCGCTCGCCCAGGCCGCCTCCGGCCGCCCTCACACCTCGCTCGTCATCAGGAGCAGGGGCTTCATCTCGAAGCTTCGGTAGTGCGGCCGATAGCGCTCCGTGTTGTAGTGCTCGCTCACGTTGACCAGCTTCTTGGACGCCGTCACCAGGTCGATGGGGACGTTGTCGTAGCGGCCATTCTTGAGCACCACGAGCCGACCGTGGATGCGCGAGCGGATGAGGTCGAGCGCGAGATTGCCGTAGGCCATCGGTACGATGGAGTCGAGGGCGTCCGGGTCGCCGCCGCGCACCAAGTAGCCGAGCTTCTGGTTGATCACCTCGATCTTGCGGCCGTTATTGTACTTCGGAGACAGCTCCTTGAGCCGCGCCGAAACCAGGTCGCCGATCCCGCCCAGCTTCCGGTGGCCGTAGGCGTCCGTCGCCTGGCTCTCCACCACCAGCTCCCCTCCGTCGAACATCGCGCCCTCCGACACCAGCACTACCGAATAGCGGCTCGGATTGCTGTCCCGGTCGTGCACCAACAGCTCCGCGAGCCGATCGACGTCGAACTTCCACTCCGGAATCACGCAGCGATTCGCCGCTCCGGCCATGGTCGGGAGCATGGCCGTGAATCCCGCATAGCGGCCGAACACCTCCAGCACCAGGAACCGCTCGTGGGAGCCCGCGGTCGTGCGCAGGCTGTGGGTCATCTGGATCGTGCGCGTCACGCAGGTGCTGAATCCAATGCAGTAGTCCGTTCCGGGAACGTCGTTGTCCATGGTCTTGGGGATGGCGACCACCTTGACGCCTTCCTGGTAGAGCCGCACGGCGTAGCTCAGCGTGTCGTCTCCGCCGATCGGGACCAGGTAGTCGATTCCCACGTAGTCGAGGTTCTTCAGCACCTCGGAGGTCAGGTCGTTGATGTCGTCGGTGAAGCGTTCGCGCAGGTGATCCGGTACGTCGGCCCGCTTGACCGCGCTCGGCCGGGTGCGGGAGGTGTGCAGGAACGTGCCCCCTGTACGCCCGGCCTTGTTGACCACCTCCTCGGAGAGCCATTGGAAGTTGTTGCTGTTGTCCGCCGCGGGATCCCGCACGATGTCGATGAGCCCCGCCCAGCCCCGCCGGATGCCGACGACCTTGAACCCCTCGCGCGCTGCCCGGATCGTCACCGCGCGGATCGCCGGATTGAGCCCCGGAACGTCGCCCCCACCCGTCAGAATGCCGATGACCCCTTTGGACTTCTGGTCTGTGGCCATGACACCCTCCCTTCGCCCACGCGGCGCACCGCCCTCCCCCGTGCTCCGCGAAGCTTACCGCATCCCGCGCGAGCGGCCCGCAAATACCGCCGTCGTCCCCGTCTCACGACCCTTCTGCGTCGCCGCGCTGGCGGCGGCGGTCTTTCGACAGCCGGCCCGCCTTGCAAAGGGCGTCCTTGAGAAGGTATTCGATCTGCCCGTTGACGCTGCGCAGCTCGTCCGCAGCCCAGCGCTCGAGCGCCGCGTGGACGTCCGGGTCGATGCGCAGAAGAAACTTCTTCTTCTCCACCATCAGTAGATGCTTCCCGTGTTGACCACCGGCTGCAGGCTCGATTCCGAGACCAGCGTCACCAGCAGGTTGCTCACCATCTGCGCCTTGCGCTCCTCGTCGAGCTCCACCACGTGCTTCTCGCCCAGCTGGCGCAGCGCCATCTCCACCATACCCACCGCCCCGTCCACGATCTGCATGCGCGCCGCGATGATCGCCTGGGCCTGCTGGCGCCTGAGCATCGCCTGCGCGATCTCCGGCGCATAGGCCAGGTGCGAGATCTGCGCGTCGAGCACCGCGATCCCCGCCGCCGCCAGGTGCGCCTGCAGCTCCTCGCGCAGCGCCTTGCACACCTCGCTCGTGCTGCCGCGCAGCGACGCTTCCCCATCGCCGTGCGTGTCGTACGGGAACTGGGAGGCGATCTTGCGAAGCGCCGTCTCGGCCTGGATGCGCACGAACCCGGCGTAGTCCTGCACGTCGAGCACCGCCTCCGCGGGGCTCTGCACCTGCCACACGATGACCGACGCGATCTCGATCGGGTTGCCGTGCGCGTCGTTGACCTTGAGCTTGTCGCTGATGAAGTTCGCGATGCGCATCGAGACCGCGCGCTTGAGCGTGAGGGGCAGAACCCAGAAGAAGCCGCTCTGGCGCACCGTGCCGACGTAGGTGCCCAGCATCGTGACCACCCGCGCCTCGTTCGGCTGAATGAGCGTGAAGCCCGACAAGCCCAGGCTTCCCACCAGCAGCACCCCCGCGCCCGCCAGCTTCGGAGCTAGATCGTCCCGGGCGCCGCTCGTCAGCAGCCACAGCCCCGCAGCGAACAGCCCGATCTCGAGCGCGAGCGCCAGTACCCCGTTCATCCGAAACGCCGTCGATTCCGTCGTCTTGTTCATGGGACCCTCGAATGCTGTCAAAGTGATATCATAAAGATCGCACAGTGACATCGGGCGTGTCAAGCCCGGCCTCCCCGTTTCCCCGCCCGACCAACCCCTTTTCGTCACGCCCACCCGCCCGCAGCCGTTGTCCTGTCCGTCGCGTAGCGGCATGCTGATCGCCTCCCGCAGACCAGCGTCCATGCCCGATCACCGACACGCCCCAGGCTCCCACGACCAGGGCCGCCACTTGTTCCGCGACACGGGCTTGCGGGCCAAGCGAGCCTTCGGCCAGTGCTTCCTGGCCGACGCCAACATCGCGCGCAACATCGCCGCCGAGGCCACGTCGCCGGGCGGGGGCACGTGTCTGGAAGTCGGCCCTGGCACCGGCGCGCTCACCCGGCACCTGCTCGCGCGTGCCGCCCGCGTCGTGGCCGTCGAGCGAGACCGGGACCTGATTCCGCTGCTTCGCACGACCTTCGCGCACGAGGTCCAAGCGGGCAGGCTGCTGCTGATCGAAGGGGACGCCGCCACCAACCCGTGGCTCGAGCCCATGGCGGACGGGCCTCGCCCGCACGTGATCGTGGGCAACGTGCCCTACAACATCACGGGCCGCCTGCTCGAACGCGCCATCCACCTGGCGCCGTCCATCGATCGCGTCGTGTTCATGGTGCAGAAGGAAGTGGCCCAGCGTGTGGGCGCAGCGGTGGGCAGCAGGGAATACGGCGCCTTGTCGGTCTTCACGCAGCAGGCATTTGCCCTTCGGAAGCGCCTGTCCGTGCCTGCGTCGTGCTTTCGTCCGAAGCCCGAGGTCGACTCGGCTGTCATCGTGCTCGAGCCCAGGCGTGCCCTCGAGCCGCCGGACCCCTTGTTCTACGATCTGGTGAGCGCGGCCTTCGGGCAACGTCGCAAGACGCTGCGCAACGCGTGGAAGGGCTGGCGCGGCTTGCCCGCGGATGTGGTGGCCGCACTCGCACGAGAAGCGGGCATCTCGCTGGACGATCGCGCCGAGCGCGTCGCGCCGGAGAGCTACGTGAGGATGTCGGGATTGGCCGCGGTGCGGCTGGCGGGCGGCACTAGTTGGACGCCGGGGGCGTAGAGGACGACGTCATCATCTGCTCGGGCGCCACGATCCTCGGCCGCGTCACCATCGGCAAGGGCTCGACGATCGGCGGCAACGTGTGGCTCACGTTCAGCGTCCCGCCTGGCACCCGCGTGACGCAAGCGCACAGCCGCGACGGCCGGTTCGAGGGCGGCGCCGGGATCTGAGCCGGCGACGGCGGAGAGCGCCTACGTGATGGCCGAGTACGCGCCCGCCCGCGCGCCGGGCGGCAGCTCGCCCGCGGCGAGCATCTCGAACGTCAGGGCGAGCGTGTTGTCCTTCGCGCGCGGGGCGACGAGCCTCTCGACGAGGGCAAACGGGTAGAGCGCGGCGGCGCGGTCGGGCGCGACGAGCGCGACGCCTCCGCCGTCCGGGGCGCGAACGCTCGCCCATTGCCAGCCGAGCGCGCGGTGGAGCTGCTCGCCGAACGCGCAGCCGAGCGCTATGACCGCCGGCTTCTTCTTGGCTAGCTTGCGCGTCTTGCTCTGGACCTCGCCCACGAAGGCGTGCAGGGCCGAGACGACCTGCTCGGGGCGCGCGTCCGCGCCGAGGCCCACGAGCTCGAGCCCGCGCTCGATGAACGCATCGACGTCGCTCCGGAGGTCGGGGCCGAGCGGCGCGTGCGTGGGCGGCTCGGCGCCTGCCTCGTCCTCGGCGTAGCGCGGGCGATCGTGCGCGGGCCACGCGCGGGCGGCCGTGGCATCGCGAACAGGCGCGGGCTCCTTCGCCTCGGCCGCAGGGCTCGTGGCCTCGCCGCCGGAGAGGACGGCGAAGATCCGCGCGCCCTCCGCGCAGCGCGCGTCGTAGTCGTCTTGCCAAGACGAGCCCGCGACCCCGCGGCGGGTCGCCTCGTGCGGGCCGTGGTCGACGCGCTCCGCGTAGGCGAGCGACGCGCGCGGGTGGCGCGACGCGGCCTCGCGCGTGTCGTCGCGCGGCGCGCGGTCGACTTGGAGCGCGTAGAGCAGCGCCGTGCGCGGATCGGCGAGCGCGCCCTGCCGCGTGTCGTCCCGCGGCGCGCGGTCGACGGCGCGCGCGAGGCAGAGCGCGTAGTGCGGGCTCGCGCACGCGACGCCGCGGGCGGCCGGATCGGGGCGGCCCGCGTGGAGCGCCCAGAACGCCTCGGCCGACCGCGCGGCGGCCTCGGGCGTCTGCCGGGCCGGCGCCATGATCTCCACGCCGAGCGCGCCGCGCTGCTGGAGGAGCGTGGGTTGCGGGCCGAGCGCCATCGAGGTGTCCTGCGGGTACGGCGGCTCGACGGTCGCGACGACCTTCTTCGTCGCCGCGCCGAGAGCCTCGGCGAGCTCGCGCCGAAAGAGGAGCACGTCGGGCTGCTCGGCGAGCCGGAAGGCCGCGTACGGGGGAGTCCTCCCCTCGCCCCAGGCGAGGCGATCGACGCGCTCGCAGGGCGAGCCGTGCGGGTTCGACGGGTCGACGTACACGGCGTCCGACGCGTCGCGATCCATGGGGAACCACGGGCGCGGATCGAGCATGACGAAGTCGTCGACGACGAGGCCCTCGTCGTCGAAGAGCGCCACGGGGACGAGCACGATCTCACCCGGCGGCACGGCCGCGAGCGCGCGCTCGGCCACCGACCTGCGCACGATGACCTCGGCCTGGTCCGCGAGCGCGACGAGCGATCGCACTCGCTTGCGGAGCCGGCCCTTGCCGCCGAACGCCGCGTCGAACGCCGCGATGCGCGCGGGCCTCGGCGTCCAGAGCGGGTCGTCCTCGCGGCCCCACGGCAGCTCGAGCCGGACGTTGGCGACGCCGGGCGCGTTGAAGAGGGGCGTGATCGGGACGTGGTTCGGGTCGGGCGTCATTTCTTCGGCCGCAGCTTCGCGGGATCCCCTTTGTTCAGCGTGATCGTGCTGGCCGAGAGGTCGCTCCGCAGCTCGTCCTGGATGGCCGCGACCGCCTCGACCTTCTCGCAGGGCGGGATCTTGTCCACGCCGCCGTGCTTGTTCGCGAGATCGGCGTGCGCCTTGTCGACCTTGGCCTTCACGGCCTTCGTGTGCTCGGGGTGGCTGCCGCGATGGATCGGCGCGCTCGTCCCGGGCGGGCGATCGTCCGCGTACGTCGGCAGGTAGATGCCGTTCTGCTTCGTGTGCGCCATCGGCCCGAGCATCGCGTGCTCGTCGTCGTAGAGCTCCTCCGGGATGATGTGGTGGGCTTGGTGGCCCTTCGGCTTCTCCGTGCCCTTCGCGGCCTCGAGCGCCGCGCCGTCACTGTCGTGTCTGCGGAACGCATCTTGGTACGACCCTGGATGAGCGGCTTCAAGCCGAAAAGCCGGCCAGAATCCAATCCTATCGGATGCATGCTGGCGGTCAAGCGTCGCCACGAACG